>WLNN01000023.1 GCA_009699765.1 Actinomycetota bacterium | reverse complement strand
CTGCACAATGATAAAGATTTTGACCTCATAGCAAAAATTACTGGGCAGAGAGTTGAAAAGATTAAACTCTAGCGAAGAATTGATTTCATCCACTTTTCAATTTCATCTGGATGGCGAGGAATGTCTTCGCTTAGATTACGGCAACCATCTGCGGTGACAACAACATCATCCTCAATTCGAATACCAATTCCGCGGTATTCGGGTTCAAAAAGTTCATCATCAGGTTGGATATAGAGGCCAGGTTCGACGGTAAGAACCATTCCTTCTTCAAGTTCTTTATCCATGTAATTCTCTTTACGAGCTTGTGCGCAATCGTGTACATCAAGACCTAAGTGGTGGCTTACTCCATGCAAAGTCCAGCGACGATGTAAGCCAATTTCAGGCTTTAATGATTCTTCAGCGCTAACCGTAAGAACGCCCATATCTGCAAGGCCCCTAGCTAAAACTTCTTGGCAGGCTTTGTTAATTTCAGAGAACTTCACACCAGGCTTGATCGCCGCAAAGCCAGCGAGTTGTGATTCATATACAAGCATGTAGAGCGAACGCTGTGCAGGCGTAAATTTTCCAGAGACCGGCAGAGTGCGAGTGATATCTGCGGTGTAGAAAGATTCAACTTCAACACCAGCATCAACAAGAACTAGCTCACCCATATGAACGTCACCATCGTTACGAATCCAGTGCAATACGCAGGCATGCGCGCCTGCTCCAACAATTGTGCTGTATCCCAAATCATTGCCAAGTACACGTGCGCGACCATAGAAAGCTGCTTCAAGTACACGCTCACCACGAGGAGTTGCGACAGCTGCTGGGATCACGGAGATGACATCATTAAATCCGAGCGCCGATGCATCAACAGCCTTTTGCATCTCTGCAATTTCGTAGGGATCTTTAACGAGACGTTGTTCAGAAACAAAGGTTACAAATTCTTCTTCACGGTCATGCTTTTTGACTGCGCCATCAACCATTGCATCTTCACCGCGAATTATGAGAGTCTCACGTTCTTCTTTAAGGAAGCCTTCTAAGTCATTTACCAAACGTGTATCTATTTGATAGCGAGCCTTTGCTTCGGCAAGTGTGTAACGACGACCAACCCAAAGCTCGCCGTATTTTGCGTCACGATAAAAAGCATCGGTATCACGAGTTGAACGTGGGTGAATGTAAAGATATGTGAGGTGACCACCTTCAGTTGGCTCCATGACAAGAACAGCATCGGCTGTTGAGTCTGCACCTTGCACGCCACTGTAATAAGCAAAAGCTGAATGTGGTCGGTACTGGTAATCCGTGTCATTAGCGCGAACTTTGTAACCACCAGCAGGGAGTACTAGGCGAATTCCAGGAAACGCTGCTGATAAAACTTGGCGACGAGCGTAGGCATATGTGACAACTTCGAGAGGTTGCAGATCATCGAGGTCGGAAGCCGACCAGCCTGAGCGCATGAATTCTGCAAAGAGCTCGGAGGGAGCTTGATCGTGGATGCGCTTCTTCTTCTCAGGCGCTTCGGTAGATGCTTCTGCGTTCTCGTTATTCATGCTCATAAACTTAGTTTAAGCGGACTTCACCTACGCCATCAATAGCAAAGTGTTTGATTGATTTAATGGAAAACGTCGCTGAATCGAATCCATCGACGACATCACCGGCAAACCAACCCCCCATGGCCAGATTAAGAATGAGGTAAAAGTTTTCATTAAATGGCCAGATTGCTTCACCTGGTGCGACATCGGCGCGATAAAGCGTTGAGTAAATCTCTCCATCAACCGACCAAGAGATCTGATCCGGCAACCAATCAATGCTGTAAGTGTGAAAATCTGCCGATAGATGTTGAGGCATCTCCTTTGCAACACCGACTCCTGCATCACCTGAATACCCAGGACCATGAAGAGTGCCGCATAGTTGGAATGGGCGGTTACCCGCACCTTCAAAAATATCTATCTCTCCACATAATGGCCAACCAAGAGTTGTGAGTGAATCACCGAGCATCCAAATTGCCGGCCATGTTCCCCCGCCGACCGGAGCCTTTGCGCGAATCTCTGTACGACCAAATTTAAATGAAACTTTTCCAGCTGTATGAATCTTTCCACTCTTCCACTCAGCTTTGCCATAGTAAACATCAGGTGCAAGTTCCGGTAGATAACGCGAAGCTGTTATATCTAGCCCACTAGAGAAGGTAAAAGAATCTGTTGTGTAGTTCTCGCGTTCTTGATTACCCCATCCTGGAATTCCTGCCGCGCTTCCATCTCCGAGATCGTAGTTCCAATGGCTCTCATTAAGTGATTGTTGAGATTCAAAGTCCTCAGACCATAAGAGTGTTAATTCCATACCTGCCCCTTGATAGTGATTAAAAATTACTTAGCAGTGGATTTACGAACAATTAACTCGAGTGCAAGTTCGATGTTTTGCAAACCTTCACTCTGTGGGAGCGTCAATTGTCCCGCAACTCGATTACCGAGTTCGTAACTTGGCTGTGCGATTGTAGAAAGTGGGGTTTTAAAAGTAGCTGCTTGCTCGATACCGTCAAAACCAATCACCTTCACATCTTCAGGCACCCGGATCCCATTCTCATTAAGTACTTCAATGGCGGCCATGGCCATCAGATCGTTGGCTGCAAAGATGCTATCGAAACTTGCTGACTTAGTAAGGAATTTTGCAATTGATTTACGTGCACTATCTCGAGAGTAATCTCCATCAAGAATATTTTGTGTTTTTACCGGAATCCCTGCGGCGGCTAGAGCGTTCTTGTATCCTACTAAACGTTCACGTCCAGATTCAACCGAGAGATCACCAGTTATTGTAAGAATGTTCTTGCAACCACGATCTAAAAGGTGGGTGGTCGCCATCTCTGCACCCAGGGTATTGTCCACGCCTACGTAGGTAAATCTCTCTGATTCTCCTTGGCGTCCACCAAAAACGATGCGCATATTCTCAGGTATGTAACGCTCTAACATCTTGATATCTCGGTGCCATCCAAAGATTGCTACTGCGTCATAATTACCACGCATTAAAACATTTACTAACTCACGGTCAGTCTCATCTTTTGAATGGAAGAAGAGAACCGGGTGTTGGTGCTTTCGTGCTACCTCTGTAATAAATCCATCAACGACTGCACGCCAGAAGGGGTTGCCGAAGAATTCTTCAGTTGATTCTTCAAGTACTAGTGCAATCGATCCACCAGATCCACCGGCTAAACGCCTCGCATTGATATTGGGTTGGTAATCAAATTTTTTGACTGCAACATTAACTCGCTTTTTTACATCATCTGAGACAGTTGCAGTGCCGTTGAGTACACGAGAAACCGTTGCTTTGCTGACTCCTGCAGCAGTCGCGATATCTTCAATTGTGTACTTCATTTAGACACCCTAAGGCTTTAGGAGTTCAACGCCAAACGAGTCTGCGCAATGTATTTCTGATACATCTTAAAACTCAGCTTTGGAGTGCGCTTGAGGGTATCAAAATCTACATAAACGATTCCAAATCGCTTTGAATATCCTTCAGCCCACTCGTAGTTATCCCAAAGTGACCAGGCAAAGTAACCATCAACTGGAGCGCCTAAATCAATTGCATGGCGAAGGCTCTCGAGATGTGAGTGAATGTAATCGACTCTGCGGTGATCTTCGATTTCACCATGCTCATTTGGGCCATCGTTAAATGCAGCACCGTTTTCAGTAATAAGAATTGATTTAATCTCTGACCAGTCACGGTTAATTCGTAGAACTAAATTGCCAAGACCTTCAGGAGTAATCGGCCAGTTGAAATCTGTACGCGAAACAAACTCGGTTTCAGGTAAATCCATATTGGCAGTGCGGTTAATTGGGTAAGGGCTATGTACGTTCATAGGGCGATCAGTTATACGAGCCTTGCCTACAAAACCATCGCAGTAGTAATTAACGCCAAGGAAATCATTATCAACTTTGAGAAGCTTCTCATCGCCTTCTTGGAAAACCTGTGAAAGCAGTACGCCGTATTCCTTCACCAAGACTTCTGGGTACTTGCCGCTTGTAAATGCATCAATCCACCAGCGATTTTGGTTTGCATCTACTAGTTGCCAATTGAGTTTTGTCTCTGGATCATCAGAATCTGTACGAAGGTTTGTCATATTAACGGTAATGCCAACTTGTGCATTTGGAGCAACTGCCTTAATTGCACGAGTTCCGTATGCATGAGCTAAAGCAGTGTGGTGAGCTGCTGCAACTGCAGAGGCAGCATTCTTAATTCCTGGCGCATGGATGCCTAGGTAATAGCCTAAGAATGAAGTGCACCAAGGTTCATTAAGTGTGATCCACTTATTAACGCGGTCACCAAAAAGTTCAGTGCAAGTCTTCGCGTAGTGTTCAAATGCATAAACAATGTCGCGAGATGCCCAACCACCCTTATCTTCGAGGTATTGAGGAAGATCCCAGTGATAAAGAGTGGCAACAGGTTCGATGTTGTGAGCGACAAGTGTGTCAATCAACTTGTTATAGAAATCAACACCTTGTTGTTCTATTGATTGAGAATTCTGTGGGAACAAACGTGGCCATGCAATTGAAAATCGGTATACATTGACACCGAGTTCAACCATCAACTTCACATCTTCCTCTATGCGGTGATAGTGATCGATAGCAACATCACCTGTATCGCCATTAAGGACTTTGCCAGGTGTATGAGAGAAGGTATCCCAGATGCTTGGTCCACGATTTCCTTCATGGGCAGCGCCTTCGATCTGATAGCTAGCTGCAGCTACTCCCCATAGAAAACCCTGCTTCATCCCTTTACCGCCCCGTCCATGATTCCTGTTACTAAACGTTTTCCAACAAATATAAAGAGAACTAGGAGCGGCAGTGTTGCCATAAATGCTCCACACATCTTAAGTGCATAATCAATTGTGTAAGTACCATTTAACTGGTTTACAGCGACCTGTACAGTAAATCGATTTGGATCATTAAGTACCAAACTTGGCCATAAGAAGTCATTCCAAGTTCCTAAGAACGAGAAGAGTCCGAGTACAAGTGCACTTGGCATAATGATGGGAACGACAACACTTCGGTAGATTCTGAAGTTCTTTCCACCATCAATTTTTGCAGCTTCAATAATTTCATTTGGCACTTGTGCATCGATGATTTGTCTCATCCAGAAAACACCGAAAGCACCGACCATGGCTGGGACGACGAGTGCTTTGAAGTCGTTAATCCAATTCAAATAGTTCGCCATCATTAAGTAGAGAACAACGATTCCAAGCTGTGCTGGCAACATCATTGTTCCGATAATCACAACTAGGGATGACTTCTTTCCAGGAAAAGCTAATTTTGCATAGGCATATCCCGCCATCGTGCAGAAGAAAACCTGGAAGACAGCAACAGCTAGCGAAACTAGAGTGGTATTAATCAAGGCACGGCCCAATGGCACGGCCTCATTCACTGCAGCAAGTTGCTTAAGGAAATTCTTGCCTGGCACCAATGATGGTGGAATCTTTGAGATCTCCTCATTGCTATTTGAGGCAACAACGAACAACCAATAAAGAGGAAATACAGAGAGGAAGGCGAAGATACTTAGCGAAATATATGTCCAGGGTGAGACGCCCCTACGCTTGCGATCTGTGCTGGGTACGTTAAACCATTCTAGAAGTGCTCTCATTTAGCTCTCGCCTCCAGAAAGTCGTTTCGTGACAACGTAATTAAGCCCCGAAATCACGATGGTAATCATGGTGATTGCGACTCCAATTGCCGCCGCATATCCAAACTTGTTATTAATGATGATCTGCTCGTAAAGATAGAGCGCCAATGTTGAGAATTGTCGGCTATCTCCACCCTGAACGCCGCCGTAGGTAAGAGGCTCGAGGAATGTTTGCAAGCCGCCAATAGTGCCCACGATAAGCATGAAGATGAGCGTGTTCTTTAGTTGTGGAATCGTCACATAGAAGAATTGCTGACGCTTTGACGCACCGTCTAGTTCGGCGGATTCGTATAGATCACGTGGAATCGAAAGAATTGATGAAAGATAAATCAAGCTCGCATAACCTAAATTGCGATAAATAATCATCGATGCAATAGCAATGTGGCTTGGAATTGTCTGACCAACCCAGTTAATTGGGCCGATACCGACATGTGACAAACCAAGGTAATGCATCGCAACATTGACCATTCCGTAATCTTGGCCAAAAATTTGAGAGAAGATGATTGCAACAGAGAGGATAGATGTCACCCATGGGACAAGAAGAACTGTTCGCCAAAAAACTTTAAACTTTAATTTTGGGTTTGCCAACTTAACAGCGATAACTAAAGCCAAGATCGTCTGCGGAACAAAAGAGATTAAGAAGATTGAAAAAGTATTACGAACCGCAATGTAGAAGTAAGGATCCGTGAACAACCATCTGAAGTTTTGAAGACCGGTGAAGTCATGTCCAGCAAGTGGATCCCATGAAAAGAAAGAGACATAAACGGTAAAAACGATTGGGATTAATCCAAAAGCTCCGAAGATAAGGAAGAAGGGTGAGACATATGCCAATCCCCATTTGTCATCAATATGTTTCGGGTCAAGTGACTTCTTTTTTCTTGTTATAGACATGAATCACCCTCCTTTCTATCTTAAGTAGTTATAGCCCTAGCTGGCGTTAGCCGATTGCGCGCGTGATATCCGAGATTGCTTGAGTCCATGCAGCTTGTGGTAATTGCTTACCTAACTGCACGCGAGAAAGCGCTTGACCGATAGTGCTATCAATCAAACGATCTTTCTTTCCAAGTACAAATGGCTTGACTTCATTCACGCTAGCAGAATAAATCTTTCCAACTTGTGCATTGTTAAAGAACTTATCCTTAAGCCCACCAACTGCTGGGTCTGAATAAAGTGCAGTAATTGTTGGGAAAGTTAGGGTATTTATAAATGAGTACTTTTGCTGTTCAGCCGAGGTGTACCAGCGAATGAACTCCCAAGCTTCATCTTGGTGCTGTGCGCGAGATGGAATCGATAACGCACTTCCGCCTTGGTTTCCAGCTTTGCCAGGAAGATCTGCAATGTTCCAAAGACCCTTGGTCTTAGGTGCGTACTGCTTGATGTATTGCAACATCCAAGCTGGTGCAAGAACTGTTGCATAGAGACCCTTATTTAATCCAACGTTCCAATCAGGTGAGTACTGAGCTACGTTGGTACCAAGCTTTGCTTGGCTTGCAGCAGCTGTGTAATTAAACGCAGCCTGAATATTTGGATTGGTGTTGTAAATCAAGTTGCTCTTTGAATCGTAATACTTCTGATCGCCCTGGTTAACAACAGCTGTGTAAATTGTTTGTGCGATATCAATAAAGGCTTTGCCCTTTTGAGATGCAACATATTTCTTGCCTGTTTCAATGTACTTTTCCCATGTTGGCCAAAGTTCGCCAACCTTTGTTGGATCAGTGGGAAGGCCAGCTTTCTTAAAGAGGTCTGTGCGATACGCAACCGCAAGCCCGCCGACATCAGTTGGGATACCAAGTGTCTGACCGGTATCTGCAACCATCTGATTCCAGCGCCATCCGAGGAAGTTGCCCTTGATTGTCGAAGCACTTGGTGTCATCTCATTAAGGTCTGTGAAATATTGTGTGTAGTTACGGAACTCACCCATGTAAGAAATTTCAATTGCCGCAATATCTGGGACCGCAGTTGAAGGAAGGGCATATCGAAGTGATTGCGCACTGCCATCGAGGTCGTTCTTCTTTGCTTGGATCTTGATATTTGGGTGGCTCTTCTCGTACTTTGCTACCAGCACTGGATCAAGTACGTTTCCATAAGTCCAGATTGAAAGCGTTACCTTTGATGCGGCCTGGCTGGCTGGCAAAGCAATAGTCGACGCAAGGACGGCCGCCGAGATGATGCCTACCCAATACTTCTTAATTCTCACATTAGCCATTTCTTAGCTCCTTAGAAGTTTCTTAGACTTTTCGTAAAGTATTGACGCCACCAACGGACAAGGGTACTGTCCGCTATGAAAGCGCTTTCATGGGAGTATTTAATCTAGGTCCTGTCAAAATAGCAATAGGAGATTTTCTTGATTCGTCGAATTTTTAGAGGAGCCACGATTGCTCTCCTACCTGCCCTGATTGCACCAGCACTCCTTGGAGCTCCGGCAGCCGAAGGCGCACCTAAATTAAAACTTCTATGGTCAGAAACCTTCAAAGGTAAGGCAGGCGCTGCGCCAAATCCAAAATTTTGGAACTCTGAATTCGGCGATGGATCTGCACAAAATATCCCTGGTTGGGGAAATAACGAGCGTCAGTTCTACAAGGCTGATCAAGCGAAGTTAATTGGTGGAACCGGTGGTTTATCAATAACCACTAAGCGCCCAGCCGAGGCAGATCAGCCACTTTGTTATTACGGTTCCTGCGACTGGATTTCTGCACGCATCACAACTTCGAAGAAAGTCTCATTCCAGTACGGCTTAATTGAAGCACGCATCAAGATGCCTTCAGGCGGAGGTACTTGGCCAGCTTTCTGGTTATTGGGAACAAGTCTAAATAATAAAGTTGCGTGGCCTGCTTGCGGCGAGATCGATATCGTTGAAGCTCAAGGCAATAACCCAGTTAATGTAATTGGTTCTATCCACGGACCAAATTACGCAGGTGGCGCAGCTAAAACTTTCACTACTTTTACAGATGCCGAATTGTCAGAGGATTACCACACATACGGAATCCTTTGGGCGCCAAATAAAATTTCTTGGCTGCTAGATGGCAAGACTTATTACACACAGAAAAAATCAGATGTCGCGCCAGATGCTTGGCCATTTAACGCGCCCTTCTTTATGATTCTCAATCTTGCAATGGGTGGAAATCTCGGTGGAGATATCGATCCTATGCTCGATGAAGGAACAATGAACGTACAGTGGATTAAATATTCATCAGTTAACGGACAAGGAAAAGTGACCTACAAGTAGGTCTCTAACTCGGAGGAAAAATCATGAAGCTAACTTCGCGTGCCACCAAGCTTATTGTGGCCCTTGCTGCCCTTGGATTATCAGCGCCAATGGCTCTCTATAGCCCTGCATCTGCAGATGGCGCATACGTAACCGACATTACTTGGTCGACTCTTTACGTAAAGCCTGGCCCTGGAATTGTTCAGCAAGATCGAAATATCTTTGACTCAAAAGGCGTGAAGTTACTCGATGATTCAACACAGCACCCATTGGTTTGGGTTAAGAAAGATATTGATAAAGTAACAGTGACCTATACCGGTGGTGCTACACAGGCAAATAAGCTCATTCAATTTATTGCTGACAATGCTGGCCAATCATTTACTTTTGCTGACGACATCCAATCTGCAAATAAGACCGTGCTAACGAATGCGGCTGGTTATGCAGAAGTTACATATACGGTTTCAGGTCAAGTACCAGATAGCTATCTTCGTGTTGGCATCGCAGCGTGTGATTACATCAATGCGAAAGCAAGTTGCCCAAATCCAACAAAGAAGAATGCCGACTTAGGCGGTCCGCTAATTATTCAGTGGCAGAAGCCAGGTTATTACCCGCACCTAAAATTGGATCTTCTTCAATCTACACGTGACGTGTATTGGGATTGGTCAGAATTTAAGAACAGCTGGGTAGGCGAGCGTTCACATGTTTTCATTAAGACATACAAAGTCGGCACAACTATTGAATTGCCTTACACAGTTACAGATGTGTGGGGAGCGCCAATCGCGGATTACCCAATTACGATGATTTCACAGGCTGGTTATTGCGGTGGAAATATCAAATGTAAGTGGGGCAACACACCAAGCAGTCTCTACACAGATGCCAATGGAAAGGTAACTTTCAAGGCAATCAATAAGAACACTGCAGCAGAAGCTTGCAAGAATATTGATCCAACAACAAAGAAGCGTTGCGGTATCGGTGCAAACTTCCAGCCAACAACAAATCAGATTCCTGAATCATCAGATATTTTCTGGCCTCAGTATGTAAGTGATATGACAATGAACCCTGTTGCCATCACTTACCGAGTAGCTAGTCGTGGCGGAGTTCCATCTCCTTCAGGCAACGATGTGACCGTGGGAGGCGTTGTAAACCCACCTCTGCCAGTCTCTTCGGCGACTTCTGTGCCACTGACTGGAAATGTAAAAACTACGCTCAATATTAGCTACCTATACAACAACGCTAAGAAGACTCTCGAGCGAGTGCCTTTGTATGCTCCTGATGTAAAGATCACTGCATCACCTGGCGCTTATGTCCTGCGCGTTTGCCCTGACACGGTCAATAACGATGACTGTCACGCCTCAGGAATGATCTTCTCAAAGGAAGTAACCAGCACGAACCAGATGTTTACAACCCAGACATTTGGTTATGTCTTTCCTCCAACATTGATGTTTGCATCATCCGTTCCAGGAGTTGCAACATTTACTATGACTGTCGGCAATCAGACTTACACGATTAAGCAAGAATTTGCTGCGCAGTAATTTTGTAAGTAATCCTAAAAGAGAAAAGTAGGTAAGAAAGTGAAGACAGTAAGCAAATGGGCAAATATGGCGGCAGTCGTAGCCTTGTTAGCTTCTTTTATTGGCTTAGCTCCCGCGCACGCTGCATCAACTGCAGTTGTTCGTTGGGTTCCTACTGAATCAACCGGTTATGCATGGTGGCTTGATAATAAGTTGGCAAATGATCCAAATAACTTTAACAACTTTCAAGTTTATTACACACCAAAAGTCAAGCTCTACGATGTCATTGCTGCAAATGGAGCGACTGTAAATTTCAAATGGTTGGTAACCGATATCAGTGGATCTCCACTAAAGAACACACCAGTCACTTTGGTAATCAATCCTGCCTATACGTATCCGACAGCAACACAGTCAAGCCCTCTTCTTAACCCAAGGAAGAATTTTCCAGGTGACACTGATCGCGATCCTGCAAAAGCGGATAACGCAAACATCAACTTAACAACTGATGCAAACGGATATGTTACTTACTCAATTACTAACAGCACATCAGATGCGGATTCAGAGCCGCTGATGTCTGATGATGGCGTCACATTGCCACCTGCAGGATCAACAACATTTACTCAACTTCAGTTATATGTCGGTACATTTACTCAAGGTGTAGCTGGATATGAAGCACGCAAGCCATCTCAACTGACTCAAGATATTGATATTTTAGAGATCCACTGGCAATTAGGTGCAGTTAAAGGCGCAAAAGTTGCGGCTGCAACAGATACGCCTCCAGCAAATGTGATTCGATGGAATGAAAAGGCGAGCACTGGAGTTCTTTGGAACACTACTAATAAGGCCGCGCTACAGAGCATTCTTAAGGGTGATTACTTCACTCCAAAAGTTAATTTCTTTGATCTCTTCGCGAAGTTCGGAACAGCTGTCAAGCTATCTTGGCATGTAACTGATCCGAAAGGTAAGGCACTCGCCAATACACCTGTCACGCTAATTCTTAATCCTGCGTATTCAGGTGGAACAGCAAATGTTACAGATATGAATTCCAAGCCAGTGCTGTTGGCGTATTCAGGAGCGCAAGATGGAGTCAATATTCCATTAACCACTGATGCAAATGGCGATGTCACTTACACACTTCAAAATAATGACACTGCGGCTTCTGCAGAAGCTCCTCCTTTTGACAAATCAAGTCCTCCGACAGGATCTGTTTATCTTCAAGCGCTTCTCTACACAGGTACCTACGCAAATTACGCAGCGCGCACTCCTTCTTGGTCTGTTCAGAAAATTCAAGATGTAGATATTCTTGAAGTGCACTACGTAACCGGACTTCCTGTTGCAACGACAGGTACAACTGGTGGCACAACTGGTGGCGGAGGAATTCAGCCAACTGGTGGCGTTGCTCCAACCGGACCGATTGATACCTCTGACAAAAATGATGCACCAGTTGTATTTGGAGATAACAAGGCTCCTAAGAATGTAACTGCACCATCTCTTTCAAAGACTGCAAAGATCGGTAGCGAAATTTCAGTCTCACTCGGCAAGTGGAGTTACTCTGGTAACGCCTCAGCAACAATCGCTTGGTATCGATGCAAGAGCGCTGGCGCTGCTGCTACAAAGACACCATCTGGATGCGTGAAGCTTCCTGTTGTGTCGGGTAGCAAGATCAGCGTCGTAAGTGTGCTTAAGGGATATTACTTACGTGCATCTGTTACACAGAAGAATCCAGCTGGATCAACCACTGTATTCACTGCTGCCTCTAGCCAAGTGAAATAAGTGTTCTCTGAGTCCCTTCACAAGTTGAGGGTAGGTCGCTTAATAACTGCACTTATCCTTATTTCGGCGTTGGGATTTGGCACAGGTTCATTTGTTTCTAGCGCAGTTGGGGCACCGTCGACCCCTGTTGGCAAGAATCTGCCGTGCAAGACCAAGAATCAAATCACCAATCTAAAGGGCACTAAATATAAGTGCACATCAATTTCTGGAAAATTAAAGTGGGCACTCTACGTTGCACCAAAACCTTCACCTACTCCAACGCCAACAAAGAAACCCACTGCTAAGCCCACGCCAACCCCAACTTCAACTAAGAAGCCAACTCCAACTCCTACGCCTTCGGTGACCGCCTCTCCAACTCCAACACCTTCCGCTATGCCATCACCAACTGCTACACCAACACCAACATCGACACCAACACCTACACCGAGCCCAACTCCTACCCCAGAACCAGTTATTGAAGTTCCGCAACCTCCAGTCCCACCTGCTCCAACACCTT
>WLNN01000022.1 GCA_009699765.1 Actinomycetota bacterium | reverse complement strand
CGAAGCTTTTGTTCAGGCTCGTACCGATAAGAAGGTTTCATTATGACACTTGATATCTCGGTCAAAAAATCATCTGGCTCGCTTCGAAATAGAGTCTTGCAAGATCAATCATTTGGAATCGTTGCGCTACTTTTAATTGCAATTGTTTTAATGACAATACTTGAGCCAAGTTTTGCTACAAGTGGAAATGTCACAAACATTATCAATGCAATGATGACAGTGAGCTTTCTGGCTATCGGCATGACAGTAGTCCTGATTGCGGGCGGCTTGGATCTTTCTGTAGGTTCAACGATGGCAGTGACCGCTGGAGTTGCAGGCAAATTCATTTCCTATGGAATGAACATGGGAGTTGCTTTTGTCTGTGCATTAGCAATCGGTGCAGGAATCGGATTAATTAATGGTCTGTTAATTACAAAGCTAGGTATTCCAGACTTTATCGCGACCTTAGCGATGCTAGGTATTGGACAAGGATTCATCTTGCTCTGGACACAAGGTGTTCCAATTCTTGGTTACATGAATGATGCTTATTACTACATCGGCGGACTCAAGAAGATTGCGGGTCCAATTTCAATTCCAATGATTGTTGTTGTAGTGATTTCAATAGTCGTTGGTATTGTCCTAAAGCGAACTAAATTTGGACTCAAGCTTTATGCAGTTGGTAGCTCACCTGTCTCGGCTCGAAATGCCGGAGTCAGTGTTGATGCAATGAAGATTGCTGCATACGCAATAAGTGGGTTCCTTGCGGCAATTGCAGGAATTCATATCGCAGGACGAACAACAACAATCCCACCACTAATTGGCAAAGGCTATGAAATTAGCGCAATTGCTGCCGCAGTGATTGGCGGAGCTTCGCTACTGGGAGGAAAAGGTCGCGTAATTGGCGCGCTTATTGGTGCCCTTACTCTCACTTTGACTCGCAACATCATCAATTTAGTAGGCATTACATCTAGCTGGCAAGCAATTGTGATCGGCACAGTTCTTATTGGCGCAGTACTAGCAAATCGTGCATCGAGTGAATTCGGTCGAAAATTGAATCGACGGAGAAACGACGGCACGTAAAATTTTTGTTTAGGAGTCACTAAACAAAACTCAGATGAATCAACTGGGATGAATCTGAGAGATAGAGCAGTTGAGGGGTATGGAATGGAAGAAAACGTTGGAATGGAGAGAAATGCTGATGTTTCTCGTCGCTCGATACTACGTACTTCGGCACTTGTCGGTGCCGGAATAGGAGCAGCTCAATTTTTGGGTGCTTCACCCGCTTCAGCATTGGGCGGAACTACCGATGTAAAGCTAGATAAGGCAATCCGCGCAATTGTTAAGGGAAGAACAATTAAAGTTGGATTTACACCACCGGTTTTGTCTGAGAACTTCACACAGATCGAAAATGCCGCATGGCGCAAAATGGCAGAGTTCGAAAAGCGTTTTGGAGTTAAGTGGGTTTGGGAACGCCAAGCACCAGTTGGAGACTTCAACGCAGTACAAGGAACTCTAGGAATCGTTCAGTCTTGGATCAGCCGTCGCTTTGACGCAATTGCTGTATGTACTGGTGCAAACTTTGCAACAGTGCAGGACCTCTACAAGACCGCAAACTCAAAGGGACTTAAGGTATTTCAGTTTAATCAACCAGCTGAGCTCTACCCAGAATCTCAGCTCGAAACCGTTTCAAATATCGGTTATGACAACCGTTGGCAATCTGGTTACCTTGCTGGAACATATTTGGCTCAAGCCTTGGGCGGAAAAGGAAAGATCCTTCAAATTTGGGGACCTTCTGGCTCTGACTGGACTCGCGGCCGTAAGATTGGTTTCGATAAGGCCCTTAAAGAGAACCCTGGAATTAAAGTTGTAGGAGAAGCCGATGGTGGATATGTCCGCGATAAGGGATTCACTGCAGCTCAGGACCTTCTAACAAAGTATCCAGATGTGAATGCAATCTACGGTGAGAATGAGGAAATGGCACTGGGCGCTTCACAAGCAATTGATGCCGCTGGTCTCAAGCACTGGAACGGCAAGACTGGAATTTTGACTATCGGCGCTGACGGACTTGTCTCTGGATTTAAAGCCATCGCTGCTGGAAAATTAACTGCAACAGTCGATATCGGTGGAATTGATCAGGGTCAAAACTTGATCGAAGCCATCTTCTCAACAGTCGCACTTGGTCAAACCGTAACTCAGATTATCAATAACCCAACTCAGGTTGTCGATAAGACGAACTATCAGTGGCACCAGGCATATGCTGAGTGGGCACTTGCTACAACACGTAAGTACGGCAAGTAAAAGTTCTAAACACAAGTAAAGATCGAATCTTAGGAGACGCAATGGCGACAGAAAATAAAGGGGTAGTTCCCGTAAAGCAATTGAAACTTTCTGACGCCGTTGCGGCCCAGCTTGAAAGCTTGATTCGATCAGGCCACTTTGGTGCCGAGGGTAAGTTTCCTTCCGAACGCGATTTAGCCGAGCAATTCGGTGTGGGTCGCAGCAGTATGCGTGAAGCGATTAGCAAGTTAGAAACCCTCGGCATCATTGTGCGCTCGCACGGTGTTGGAACCTTCGTCTCAGATCAAAGTGAGCAATCTGCAAAAAGCATGTCATTGCTTTCTGCCGGAGAAGTCACCGCACTCGAACTATTCAATGTTCGGTACGCAGTTGAACCCGCTGGTGCAGCAATGGCTGCTATACGGCGAACAACTAAAGATATTCAAGATATGAAAGCTGTCTTGAAAGAAGCCTCTAAACCTGGAATAACGACGGAAGAATTCGTGAAACTGGATTCACAATTTCACTCCTTGATCGCGGCCGCAACAAGAAATCGTCTTTTTATTCAGATTTATCAACAGGTCACACCGCACCACGCGATTTACTCAGAGAAAGTTATCTCATTCGAAAATCGTATGGCTCACGCTCACGAAGGTCACCTTCGAATCCTTAAAGCAATCATCGCCCAAGATGAGGCAGTTGCTAAAAAGGAAGCCTACGCACACTTGCAATTTGCTGAAAAAGACTTAGTTAAAGAAATTAACAAGCTAGATGCAAAGAAGAGTAAAGCTAAAAAGAAGTAATTAATCACTAATCATTTACAAGGAGAGAAAATGTCATCACTAGATTACACATATAAGAATATCGATAAGGTCATTAATCGTTCCAACATGATTGTTGACAAGATTGATCCAAAGAAGTCACTGCTACTCATTCTGGATATGCAGCATGCCTGCGTATCAAAGGGTGGAGCTATGTATATCCCAAGTATTGGTGGCGCCCCTGAAGGTGCTGATGTCGTACAGCCAGTGCTAAATGTTCTTAACGCAGCTCGCAAAGCTGGAATTCCAGTTGTTTGGTCAATGTGGGGATTGCGCGAAGATGGAAAAGACGCTGGCTATGCAGATAAGAAGTGGGGCGTTGATTTGATGAACTTCCCAGGATCTTGGGGCCATGGCGGAGACGAACTTGATTCAAACCTTGTTCCACTTCCAGGCGAGCCAATCATGAAGAAGCACCGTTTCTCATCATTCTATGGAACACCTTTGAATGAGTACATGAAGCGTGCAGGCGCAGACACATTGATTATTGCAGGCGTATCAACAGCAAATTGCATGCTCACAACTGCAATTGATGGAGCTAACCAAGATATCAAGGTTGTCTGTTTGGCTGATACCACTGCAGCAATTCCAGCTTCACTTGAGAACCAGCCTGATGGTTATGGACAGCACTGGGAAGCACTTCGAAACATTCAGGCAAATCACGGTGATGTTCGTTTGAGCACCGAGATTCTTCCGCAGCTTGTCTAATAAATAGCCAATTCATAATTCTCTGAAAACAGTCGAAAGGAACCAAAATGAGCATTCAAGGCAAGAAGATTGCACTGATGATTGAAGACGAATACCAAATCCTAGAAGGTTGGTATCCGTATCTTCGTTTAACTGAAGCAGGAGCGAAGGTGACTGTCATTGGTAGCGGTACCAAGACGTCATATCTGAGCAAAGAGGAGTATCCAATGGATGCAGATGCATCTGCTTCGGAGGTTTCACCTGACGACTTTGATGGCGTAATTGTTCCTGGTGGATTTGCACCAGACAACATGCGCCTTCATAAGCCAATGATCAATTTGGTCAAGGGAATTTATGAGCAAGGCAAAATGACCGCCGCCATTTGTCATGGTGGCTGGATACTGGCATCAGCCGGAGCGGTGAAAGGTCGTCGAGTAACCGGTTACGCACCTATTGAAGACGATGTTGTTAATGCAGGTGGAATCTGGGTATCAGATGAAGCGGCAGTTGTAGATGGAAATGTAATCACATCTAGAACTCCGCCAGATCTACCAGCTTTCACAAAAGCAATCATCGGGTACTTCGAAAAGTAAGCGAGAAGGGATTTCATAATGACACCAAAGATCAAGCCAGCGCCCGTAGACGTCGTAATCGTCGGCTTAGGTGCTAATGGCGGAACAGCTGCAAAAGTATTGAGTGAAGCAGGTTTGAAGGTTGTTGGTCTTGAGCGCGGTCCTTGGCTCAAGAACGATAAGCATTATTCAGGCGATGAGTTGAAGTTTATTAACCGAAACTACATGTGGCCTGATTCAAAACTGACTCCTCGTACTGTTCGTCGTAGCGAGTCCGAAGTTGCAGAGCCGTATCCATTTTCAATGACGCCTCAGCTCGTTGGAGGTGGAACTAATCACTGGGCTGGCTGGGTTCCGCGTCCGCGTGAATCCGACTTCATGCTCCGTTCTTTGCATGGCGATGTTGATGGGGCGAGTTTGGCAGATTGGCCATTTCGTTACGATCATCTTGAACCGTACTTAACAAAAATTGAGTGGGAATTTGGTGTATCAGGTATTGCTGGTGCTGATAAGACAGAACCATTCAGAAGCAAGCCTTATCCAAGCATGCCTCTGCCTCCAACTCGTTGGGGTAAAAAGTTCTACGATGCATGTAACAAGATGGGAATCAATGCTTTCCCAATCCCACATGCAAGCGTGACTAATGGTCATAAGGGGCGCAATCCGTTTAACCGCACAAGCTTTTGGAATCAATATGGTGATCCAAGTGGTGCGCGTTCAAACACTGCGACAACCTTTATTCCGGAGGCAATTGCGACTGGTAACTTTGAACTCAGATCTGAAGCTTTCGTCCGTGAAGTCATTGTTGGCAAAGATGGCAAAGCCACAGGTGTTATCTATGTTGATGAAGACGGTGCTGAGATTCAGCAAGATGCAAAGGTTGTAATTCTCACTTTGGGAGCTATTGAATCTGCGCGTCTTATGTTGATGTCAAAGTCTTCACAGTTCCCAGAAGGAATTGGTAACTCATCTGGTCTCGTTGGAAAGAATGCAACATTCCACGAGTACTTATTCGCAATTGGATTTTTCGATAAAGATATCGATGATCCTGTTTATGGATGGGCTGGAAATTACATCAGTGGCGGAACTATGGACTTCTACGAGACCGATGAGAGCCGTGGATATATTGGCGGAAGTATTACTGCGGCTTCGCAGACATGTCATCCAATTAACATGGTTTTCCCTGGTCGTCCGCTCTGGGGTCAAGCCCTTAAGGATTCCGACAGAACATTCTTTAGCCATGCGATGAAAATTGGTCTGATTCTTCACGACTTGCCACAAGAGTCGAATCGTGTTGATCTCGATCCAAATGTTAAGGACTACATGGGTCTTCCAGTCGCTCGCATTACTCACAAGGCGCATGCAAATGACGTTGCAATGGGTAAGTGGCAAGTGGATAAGAACGTTGAAATTCTTGAGATGGCAGGAGCTCGAAAGACCATCCCTGTTTATCTCGATCAAATGACAGGAAATACTTGTCACCAACACGGAACTGCGCGCATGGGCTTTGATCCAGCGAAATCAGTACTTAATGAATGGTGCCAGTCACACGATGTCGAGAATCTCTTTGTTCTAGATGGATCAGGTTTTCCAACTGCAACAGGTGTGAATCCAACGCTAACCATGATGGCTAATGCCTGGAGATGCTCAGATTACATTGCTGATTACTACCTCAAGGGACGCGAAATGCGTCTCGAGCAACCTAAGTAAGAATTCAAGGAAAGGAAAGCACAATGAGTTCAAAAGCAGACTGGAAGACAATTCTCGAACCTGTCAATCCAGATTCAAATGAACCGCTCTTTTTCACAAAGCACGAATGGGATACAGTCGAAGCGATCGCTGCGCGAATCATTCCTACTGATCACGACCCAGGTGCTAAAGAAGCTAGAGCTGTTGTCTTTATCGATCGCTATCTATCGGGAATTAGTTATATTTTCGCCTCGGCAGACGGCAGTGGATTCTTAGAAATTGATGGAAAGCATGCTCACTCATGGCGTGCTCGAATCACTGACTTGCAGAATGTTTATCGAGAGGGATTGCGCCTTGTTGACGAAGTCAGCGCGAGCAGTTATTCAAAGAAATTCGTTGCTTTGGATAACGATTCTCAAGATGCAGTTCTCGTAAAGGTCTCCGGCCAACCAAAACCTGGCGCCGTAAACCTTGGAACGACAGAACCTGCAACCACCTTCTTCCAATTTGTTTCAGATGACGGCCTTCCATTTTGGCCAGCAATCTGTCTTCATGTTAAGCAAGGTTTTTATGCAGACCCTGTTTATGGTGGCAATAAAGATCACATGGGTTGGAAAGTAATTGGTTTTGATGGCCCAAAGAGTTTAAAAGACACCATGGACGGTACTTATACGACGGCAGATAAATTCACTGGTGAATACAACTGGGGCGACTTGATTCCAGTTCTAGCTAATCAAAGTGATTTTCCTGTACCAATTAAGTCTGAAGGAATTTACAACTAAAAAAGTAGTCTTACAAATCTTTGCTTGCTAACTGAATTCAGTTGAGTGGTGGATAAACCCACCAATTTGCAGGTTAGTTTCTGAGAATTGATTTTTTAAGAGCATGCAAGGACATGAAGAATTACTAAAAGGGAATTGGAGAAGTAGAGAATGAAGATCGAGAGCGTTGTAGCCTATCCAGTTGGTTTACCACTGGAAGAGAACCTCCAATGGGGCGCGATGTCAGTAAGCACAAAGGGCGGCGTCATAGTTGAGGTAAGAACCGATGAAGGGCTAATTGGAATAGGCGAAGCGGGATTCTCATCTGAGTACTTCTCAACAGTCGGTCCATTAATCAATAATCAATTAGGGCCCATGATTGTTGGTCGCGACCCACAAGATATCTCCGCACTTTGGCATGACATGATGCGCGCAACGCATATGTGGGGCCGTAGAGGTATTGAGACATACGCATTAAGTGGAATTGATATCGCCTTGTGGGATCTCCTTGGGAAAATAACATCTCAGCCGGTTCATCGACTTCTTGGAACAGCTCAAAGTTCAGTGCGCGCTTATTATGCGCCGTCTTTCAAGCGCCCAGATTTGGCAGTTCAAGAAGCAATACAGTCGGTCGAAAATGGATATACGGCAATTAAATTACGCGTTGATGGCAATATAAAGAGTGCTGTTAGCTTGGTATCTGATGTCAGATTAGCTGTAGGTAATTCAATTGATCTTATGGTCGATGCCAATATGTGTTATGACCGCAGAGGCGCACTTGCGCTTGCGAAAGAATTTCAAGATCTTGGTGTTTTCTGGCTAGAAGAACCAATCATGTCGCACAGCCTTTCCCAATACATAAATGATCATTCTTGGTTGGCAGATAGAGTTGATTTGCCATTGGCTGGCGGCGAAAGTTTGCTTACTCGTTATGAGTACATTGATTTAATGGCAAGACTGCCATTTGATTACATTCAGCCAGATGCTGCAAGCGTTGGCGGAATCTCTGAACTTAAGAGAATTGGTGATATGGCTAGTTCTTGGAACCTCAAGCTGGTTCCACATATTGCGTGTTCTTCAGGAACGGGCATCGGATTAGCTGCAGGCCTCAACGTGATTTTGAGTTGTGATAATGCGCCACTTATTGAAGTGGATGCTTACGGGGGATTAGGTTGGGAAGGTTTCCTTACCAATCCACTCAATGTGAAAGATGGACGCGTCATCTCTAACGATCAACCAGGAATTGGTGTAACACTTGCTCCGAGTGCGCGCGAACAGTTCGGTTTGCTACCTCGAGTATAAAATGACCTATCTGAGCATGAATATTCCGGGGCGATCGATGTTCGCCATTGCAAAACAAAAGTTAATGCCAGTTGTCATCATCAACGATGTTAGTCAGGCAGAGCCGCTTCGCGAAGCGCTAAAAGAGGGTGGTGTTTACACTGCCGAAATAACACTACGAACACCTAATGCGCTAAAAATCATTCGAATTATCTCTGAAGACCCTGATTTTTGTGTTGGAGCAGGAACAGTCTTATCACCCGGAGATGCAGACCAAGCCCAATCGGCTGGTGCTCAATTTATGGTTTCTCCGGGGCTTAGCCTTGCAGTCGTAGATGAATGTGATCGCTCTGCTGTGCCATATTTTCCTGGAGTTGCGACTCCCACTGAAATTCAGCGAGCTCGAGATTTGGGTTTTAACGAATTGAAATTCTTCCCAGCAGAAGCTCTCGGGGGCGCACAGTATTTAAAGGCAGTAGTCGCACCGTTCCACGATATGAAGTTCATTCCTACAGGTGGGATAAATCTTTCAAATGTTGATTCCTATTTCGCAGTTCCACAAGTTTTAGCAGTTGGCGGCTCTTGGATTGTAAATGAAAAGCTATTGGCGAGTAGAGATTTCTCAGCAATTACTTCATTAACTCGTGAAGCGGTCTCTTATATCAAATCGCTTTCTAGTTAAGTTTGGGGTCACTTTTGAATAACATTTTGGAAATCAAGTCCAGCGAGAAATGCGAATTTGCTGCTCTTGCTTTGGGTGAAGTTATGCTTCGACTTGATCCAGGAAATACTCGTATTCGCACTGCTAGGCACTTTGATGCATGGGAGGGTGGGGGAGAGTACAACGTTATCCGCGGGCTGCGAAAAGTTTTCGGATATAAAACTGCGATTGTTTCTGCACTGGCACAGAATGATGTTGGACTTCTTATTGAGGACCTAATCCTTCAAGGTGGAGTCGATCCAAGGTTTATCAAGTGGGAAAAATACGACGGAGTGGGACGTAAAGTAAGAAATGGACTGAATTTCACCGAGCGCGGATTTGGCGTAAGAGGAGCCCTTGGTGTTTCTGATCGCGGTCACACTGCTGTATCGCAGTTGAAAAAAGGCGATATTGACTGGGATCACATATTTGGAGAATTAGGAGTTCGCTGGTTTCACACCGGAGGAATCTTTGCAGCACTTTCGGATTCGACTCCAGATGTAGTCGAAGAGGCGATGATTTCTGCGCGTAAAAATGGAACGATAATTTCTTACGACCTGAATTTCCGGCCAAGTCTTTGGCAGGATATTGGAGGAAAAGAGAAAGCTCAAGAAGTAAACCGTCGGCTAGCCAAATATGTAGATGTCATGATTGGTAACGAAGAAGACTTTATCGAAGCACTTGGCTTTTCGGTTAAAGGCATGGATGCCAATTTTACTAATCTTGAGATTGACGGATTTCAGACAATGATTGAAGATGCAGTAAGCGTTTTTCCAAACTTTAAAGTTATTGCAACAACCCTGCGATCAGTTAATTCGGCTAGTGATAACGATTGGTCAGCAATCGCATGGTCACGAGAAACCGGCTTAGTGGAATCCAGAAAATGGAAGAGTCTAGAAATCTGGGATCGCGTTGGCGGTGGAGATAGTTTTGCTTCAGGTTTGGTCTTTGGGTTGTTGTCAGAGCAAAGCTTGCAGAACTCAGTAAATCTTGGGGCAGCTCACGGCGCAATTGCTATGACTACCCCAGGAGATACATCAATGGCTAGCCGTGCAGAGGTTGAAAAACTCGCCGGCGGCGGAAGTGCCCGAGTTCAGCGCTAAACAATTATTTAGCTTCAGCCACTTCCTTCAGGCGAACTAAAGTTTTTGCAACTGCTAGCTGAGTCCACGGATAAGCCTTACGAAAGTTTAGCCATATCTGTGCAATTCCCGGAGCGTACGTGCCATCGAAAGTCTCAGTTACCTCGGTTGAGCCATTTCCAAGATCGACTAGCTCGTATCGCCATCTCCATCTACCGAGATGTCGCCAAGCAATTAGCTCATCCTTCTTATACTCAACAACTATGTTAAGAATTTGATAATTGATGCCAAGGTGCATCTTCATCCCAAATTTGGAACCAAGGGTTAATTCATCAGGTCCGCTTATATTCGCTGTGATGGTTGCACTTCCGTCAATCTCTCTATGTCTCTTAGGATTATTAAGAATAGAGAAAACTGCTGATGGTTGTGCCTGAATAATAATTCGTGCAGATTTAATCTTAGGATTACCAGTTTCGAGAATCTCGGAGCGAACCTTCTTTTCAGTCATGTATAAAGTATAAAAGATGAATCGCCCTAGAGACTAGAGATAGGACTTTTATGCGCGAGAATAAAATACATCAAGCTGTGCGGAAGAAATCACATATCCTGTCATTGCATTAAGTAAATTTCCCTCAGTTGCGTCTTGGGGGGAGATTGTTAGCTTTGAAGTTAACGCATATAAATATGTCGAGTACTTCTTGGAGCCAGAGCCTTGTGAGCATGGGGGTGCATATCCGAGAGTTTTGCCTTGGAAATTTTGCCCAAGTGTTCCGATATTTGTAGCACCCGCAGAAATGGCTGTTGCTGTTTTGGGTATGTTAAAAACAGTGAAATAGAAATGTTTTTCGACTTCCACTTCGCCGGGACGCAATGGGCCGGGGATCGTGTCCATAATCAGTACAAGAGATTGAGCATTGGCCGGAACATTGGACCAGCTAAATGATGGCGATATCCCGTTCCCATCACAAGTGAAGTCTTTTGGAAGCGCCCCACCATCCTTGAAATCGGGGCTACTCAACATAAGAGATTTGGAAGTCGCGACTGTTGGTGCCGCCTTTATTACTTTGCGAAGAAGAATTATGTTGTCTAGCTTCAGATCTGAAGACCAAATCAGCGATGCAGAAGGGGTCCAAGTGAAATCAAAGTATCCATCTTTTACTCCTACTGTCTCTTTGGAGAACTCAGTTGCAAACTTCCATGATGTGTCCTTATAACTAGGAGAAGACCATGCAGAGGGCATCTTCGTATTTGATGATTTGCAGTCATTGCTTGGGTTGGTGGATGTCACACACTCAGGGTTGAGAGGAGCTTTGCTGACTGCAAGAACTCTCCAGTCATGCGCAGTTTTGGCGATAACTCGATCAGAAACAACCTCTCTAATCTGAAGGATTATCCCTGCATCTCCAATCTGCTGATTGGACTTTCCGATGTACTCGAGTCCTGAAGCATTTTCAGTAAAGTCCTTAGCGATTACCGCAATAGTTAATGGATAGGTGGCAGAGAATTTGATTTTCTCGCTATTAAATGATTTTTCAGTGGTTATCGGAACTGAATCTTCGCCCACTTTCTTTCCATTCACATAGAGCGCAAACCAATTATCAGCCCATACTTCAGCTTGAAAGGCGATGCTCTTACCTACAACTGCGTGCGTGGGCGAAGGTACCGCTATCACGAGTATCGAAATTGCTTGAGCAACAAGTCTTCTCACTGTTCAAAGGTCCTAACGTAAGTATCGCCTACTTGCCCGTCATACAAGATGAAATCAACTTTTGCTTGATTTCCACTTGTAGAAACTTTTAAGAATCCAGATCCGCCAACACCCTTTCCGGATGTATAGCCATATTGATTTACATTAATTTTATTGCCAGGATGACTCGGTTGCGGAACGGTTTGATAAATAATTCCATCAAGTTCCTGCTTCACGTAAAGGTGATCGTGTCCCTTGAAAACAAACCCAACTTTATAGTCAAGCAACAGCTGATGTATCGGCTTACCCCATCCAGGTCGATTTGTTTCAAAACCAAATGTTCCATCATTATTCTTGCCACCCCACTCATTTTTCATAGCGATTTCCACGCCTCCTCGAGAGGTTGGATCGCCAACTAATAAATGGTGAATATAAATGAACTTATGCCTCTCCTTTGAATTCTTCAAAGTTTCGACTAGCCAGTCGTATTGAGTTTTTCCGAGGGTCCATTCCCAGCCCGCTGGTGTTGGATTCTTCATTGTGTAGGTAAATGGATCTAGTACTACGTGTAATTGGTCTAGGCCAGTAAATGAGTAATAGGCGAGCTCTCCTGTTTGCTCAGGGAAGTACTCTTTTCGATATTTCTTGGTGTTAAAGCTGCTGTAACCCAGCTCTCCATCATGGTTACCTAGGCATATTTTCAGCGGAATACTTCCTAGCTTTTGGTAATACCCCTTCATTAGTTCAAACCGACCTCGAATATTTCCCTCACTCTTGTTCGGTAGTTTGTCGACCATGAAAATATCTCCAAGATCCATTAAGAATGCAGGAGATGCTGCAACAATCTGATTCAGAGTGCTTTCATAGACATCCGCGCTTGAATTATCATCCATGTGAGGATCTGCTTGGATTGCAAATGTTGTTGAAGAAAGTACTTCGGCGTTGGCCGTTTTGACGCTCCTTTGTGTAAGCGATGAGTATTTTTGGCTCGCTCCAACGGCATATTTTACTTTGTAATAAACCAAGGAATTTGCCTTCAGATTTGATAAAGATATGTTCTGCGTTGAGCCTTTAGAAATATTAAGCGTTGAAGTTTTTCCAGAAATTGTGCTCTTGCTATAGCCGTATTCAATGTAAACCCTGACAGAT
>WLNN01000021.1 GCA_009699765.1 Actinomycetota bacterium | reverse complement strand
GACTGTCGGTGGAGGAATACGCACGGTTGAAGATGTCGATCGCTTGTTGCGAGCAGGTGCCGATAAAGTTTCAATCAATACATCTGCAATCGCCCGCCCCGAACTAATTGCAGAAATTGCAGATCGATTCGGTTCGCAGGTTTTGGTTCTTTCAGTTGACGCACGTCGTGCTCGAACCGAATCTGGATTTGAAGTCACTACACACGGAGGCAGAGAAAGTACTGGATTAGATGCCATTGCTTGGGTTGAGAAGGCATGCGCATTGGGCATCGGAGAAATTTTACTAAATTCAATGGATGCTGATGGCACTCGAGCAGGTTATGACCTTGGAATGATTAAAGCTGTTCGTGCAGTGTCTAAAGTTCCCCTAATTGCAAGTGGTGGCGCGGGAAGTCAAGAAGATTTTGCTGCAGCTCTTGATGCAGGCGCCGATGCTCTTTTAGCAGCGTCAATATTTCACTTTGGGGTCCATCGAATCGGAGATATCAAGCGTTATCTGGATGATCATGGCTATCCAGTGCGCAAGACAGCCCACTCCTAAGGCAGAATATGACCATGGCAATTGAACTTTCGGCGCAGGTGAGTGCGCTCCTTAAAGCTGGAGTTGAACTTATTCCTGCAATTGCCCAAGATGCACAGACCGGCGAAGTATTGATGCTGGCATATATGAACTATCAATCATTGGCTATCACTCTTGAAACAGGGCGGGCGACTTATTGGTCGCGCAGTCGCAACGAGCTCTGGGAGAAAGGCGCCACTTCGGGCCACACACAGAAAGTGATTTCAATTGCCCTAGATTGCGATGGGGATGCGCTTTTGTTAAAAGTTGAACAGACCGGCGCGGCTTGTCATACCGGCGATCACACCTGTTTTCACACCTCTCTTGGTGATCAATAAATGAATCTTGAAGAATTTCGTGGATACGCTCGAAACAACAATGTTATTCCGGTCTATCGCCGAGTGCTTGCAGATGGCGAAACTCCACTTGGTTTATATAAAAAATTAGCGAAAAACAATCCGGGAACATTTCTTTTAGAGTCTGCCGAGCATGGTGGAGTCTGGTCGCGTTATTCATTTATTGGTGTTCGCAGTCAAACAACTTTGACAGAACGTAACGGAAAAGCAGAGTGGCTCGGCATACCTCCAGCTGGAGTGCCGCGCGATATGAATCCACTTGATGCGCTCAAGCAATCTGTTGCACATCTAAAGACGCCAGTAATCGAAGGCCTCCCACCACTCACAGGTGGGTTAGTTGGCTACATGGGCTATGACGCGGTGCGCCGTCTTGAAACTCTTCCCAATCTTGCAATTGATGATCTGAAGCTTCCCGAAATTGCATTTATGCTCACTAGTGATTTGGCAGTAATGGATCACAGCAATGGAACGGTGACCTTGATTGCCAATGCGATAAATTGGGATGGCTCCGATGATCGCGTTGACGAAGCATTTTATGAATCACAATCCCGCCTGGATCGTATGTATGCAGATTTGCAGAGCGCACTTGCTGGAGATGTCAGCGAAATACCAGAGTTTTTGCCACCTGTATTTGATCGCAATATTTCTGCCGAAGAATTTAGAGCCAAAGTTGAAATCGCTAAGGAAGAAATCAGATCAGGTGAAGCATTTCAAATAGTGATTTCACAGAGATTCTCAACGGTAGTCACCGCCGATGCACTTGATGTTTATCGCGCGTTGCGCTTGAGTAATCCAAGCCCTTATATGTACATCTTTAGATTTGAAGGCGGAGTCGATGTAGTGGGTTCCAGTCCAGAAGCTCTTGTTAAAGTAACTGACCGCGAAGTCATGGTGCATCCGATTGCGGGAACACGCAAGCGTTCTTCTTCGCTAGAAGAAGATGTGCGTCTCGGAGAAGAATTACTAGCTGATCCCAAAGAACGGGCAGAGCACCTTATGTTGGTCGATTTAGGTCGCAATGACGTTGGACGAGTTTGCACACCTGGGTCGGTTGAAGTTATCGATTTCATGCACATCGAGAGATATTCACATGTGATGCATATTGTTTCTACTGTTATTGGAGAACTTGCAATTGATGCGGCACCGATTGATGCACTTTTCTCGGTCTTTCCCGCAGGAACCTTGTCAGGTGCTCCTAAGCCACGAGCAATGGAAATCATCGAGCGTCTCGAACCAACTCGACGCGGGCTTTATGGGGGAGCCATTGGTTACTTCGATTTCACCGGCAACATAGATACCTGTATCGCAATTCGAACCGCTCTCATTAAAGATGGCCGTGCATATGTTCAGGCGGGTGCTGGAGTTGTTGCAGACTCAGATCCTGAGAGCGAGAATCAAGAGACCATTAATAAAGCGGCTGCGGTTTTAACGGCCATTAACACAGCGAATGCGATGCGTGGCAAATAATGTGGAAGTTAAATCTATCAATAATTTTGGTTGCCATCGCTGCAATTTCCATTAGTAGACGGATGAGACTTTCGGGACGTTACGAGCGAGATGATAAGAAAGCTGTTGATTTATCACCATGGAAGTCACTTGATCGAGGAATCGATCCAAGTACCAAGGATGAAAATAAATGAGCGTCCTAGATTCGATTATTGAGGGAGTTCGTGAAGATTTAAATGCCCGCAGACTCCCGCTGTCACAATTGCGGGAGCAATTAGATCAAGTGCAACCAGTTATTGATGCTCATGCTCGACTTCTTGCAGATCCGATGACCATTATTGCCGAAGTAAAGCGCTCTTCTCCCAGCAAAGGCTCTCTAGCCGCAATTTCAGATCCACGATCATTAGCTGTCCAATACGAGCAAGCAGGAGCTGCTGTTGTCAGTGTTCTTACTGAACGCCGTCGCTTCGGTGGATCACTCGAGGATTTGGTGGCGGTTCGCTCTGCTATCGATATTCCAATCTTGCGTAAAGACTTTATGGTTGACGAATACCAATTTCTAGAAGCGCGAGCAGCTGGCGCAGATATGGTTTTGTTAATAGTGGCTGCACTCTCAAAGAATCAACTCAAAGACTATTACGACTTAGCAACCGAGCTCGGCATGGCGGTATTGGTTGAGACGCATACCCGCCAAGAAATTGAAGATGCTTTGGAAATTTCTCCACGTATTGTTGGTGTAAATGCGAGGAACCTCAAAACTCTCGAGATAGATCTCTCTGCTTTTTCAACTCTAATACCTGAGATTCCAGACTCCATAATTCGCATCGCTGAATCAGGGATTTCGGAGAGAGCAGAGGTTCAGATTGCTCAAGAGGCAGGAGCGCAGGCTATTTTGGTAGGTGAAACGCTCGTAAAGTCAGGCTCTGCTGGTGAGGCAATCAACCGACTTCTGGGTCGCACCGCTTAGCCGGTAAAGGTAATCTTTGCGCATGAGCACACTGCAAATATCAGAGATCGTGGGTCACTTCGGTCCTTATGGTGGTCGCTTCGTACCTGAAGCGCTAATCGCAGCTCTTGAAGAATTAGATGCCGCACATCAAGCAGCGGCAAAGGATCCTGAATTTCAAAAGGAATTGGCAGAACTGCATCGCACCTATACCGGACGTCCATCAATCTTGACTGAGGCGCTACGTTTTTCACAATATGCGGGTGGTGCGCGCATTCTTTTGAAGCGAGAAGATCTCAATCACACAGGTAGTCACAAAATAAATAATGTATTAGGACAGGCCCTTCTTACAAAGCGAATGGGCAAGAAAAGAATCATCGCAGAAACCGGAGCTGGCCAGCACGGCGTTGCTTCTGCCACTGCAGCAGCCCTCATGGGTCTCGAGTGTGTTGTTTATATGGGTGAAGAAGATACACGTCGTCAAGCGCTCAACGTCGCACGCATGAAGCTTCTGGGTGCGCAAGTAATCCCGGTAACCTCTGGATCACGAACACTTAAAGATGCAATTAATGAAGCAATGCGCGATTGGGTAACAAACGTCGAAGATACGCATTATCTTCTTGGAACCGTTGCAGGACCTCATCCTTTTCCGACCATGGTCCGAGATTTCCACAAAATAATTGGCGAAGAAGCTCGCGAACAAGTGTTGCAATTAACCGGTCGTCTTCCAGATGCAGTTCTTGCATGCGTTGGTGGTGGATCAAATGCGATTGGAATTTTTCACCGCTTTATAAGCGATGAAGGTGTTCGCTTAATTGGCCTTGAGGCCGGCGGTGACGGTGTTGAAACCGGGCGTCACGCAGCAACAATTACCGGTGGCTCTCCAGGAGTGCTACATGGAACTCGTTCTTATGTTTTGCAGGATGAAAATGGTCAAACTGTCGAATCACATTCAATTTCTGCCGGCCTCGACTATCCAGGAGTTGGCCCTGAGCATGCGTACCTCCATGACATTGGTCGCGCCGAGTATCGTGCGATCACTGATAAAGAAGCTATGGAAGCATTTTCGATTCTCAGTAAAAGTGAAGGAATTATTCCTGCAATCGAAACAGCTCACGCACTTGCAGGCGCGATGAAAGTTGGCAAAGAACTTGGCCCTGATGCAATTTTGCTTATAAATCTCTCGGGCCGTGGAGATAAAGATGTGCAGACTGCGGCAGAGTATTTCGGTATTCCATTAGATGGCAATGCTCCA
This sequence comes from Actinomycetota bacterium, assembly GCA_009699765.1. Classification (GTDB taxonomy): domain Bacteria; phylum Actinomycetota; class Actinomycetes; order Nanopelagicales; family Nanopelagicaceae; genus Planktophila. The sequence continues at coordinate 8,207 of WLNN01000021.1, read as the reverse complement.
GCAGGTAAGTAATGAGCACCCCACTAGAAGAACTCTTTGTAAAGACTCGAGCTGAAAAACGCGCTGCACTGGTTGCATACATTCCAGCAGGATTTCCGACCATCAAAGATTGTCATCGCGTAATTCAAGCTTTCGTCGATGGGGGAGTAGATGCAATTGAAATCGGTTTTCCTTATAGCGATCCAGTTATGGATGGCCCAACTATTCAAGAGGCCGCTGTTAAATCACTTGAAAATGGAACTGGCGCTCAAGATGTTCTTGATGCACTTGAAGTTGCGGTCAATGCGGGCGTGCCATCACTGGTAATGACTTATTGGAATCCAATAGAGAAATATGGAGTCGAAAAGTTTGCGTCAGCAATAGCCGCACGTGGCGGATCAGGTGTAATTCATCCAGATTTAACAATTGAAGAATCCGCCGGTTGGTTGGCTGCAACAGATCATTCGCAGATTAATCCCGTCTATGTTGTAGCACTGAGTACATCTGATAAACGGTTAGCGCAAGTAACTGCTAATTGCGGTGGCTTTGTTTACGCAGCAAGTTTGATGGGAGTAACAGGTGCTCGTGCTTCTGTTTCTTCAGGGGCCGAAGATTTGGTTTCACGCATTCGCGCAGTCTCTGATCTCCCAGTATCTGTCGGCCTCGGCGTTTCAACCCGCGAACAAGCACGCGAAGTTGCGGCCTATGCCGACGGAGTGATTGTGGGATCAGCTTTTGTGAAGGCGATTCTCGACGCCCCATCCCTGGAGGAAGGTATTTCCGCCGTAACACACCTTGTTCGCGAACTTGCACTCGGTGTTCGAGGCCAGTAGCCCATATATTTACCCTGTTAAAAATTTTAAACCGGAATTAGACAAGACATATAAGAAAGAGGAAGTTGATGTCATCGAAGAAGAATGGCTCACAGCCAGGCAAAGATAATTTCACCCGTTATTTAGTAATCGGTGTAGTTATCATCGTGCTCGCCATCATGATTGTTCCAACTGTTCTCTCTAAAAGTAAAGGCGTATCTCAGGCCACTCCTTCCGGTATCGATGCAAACAATGGTTACGCAATTTCTTACAACACGGAAGTTAAGAATGTTCCGGTTGTAGATATTTATGAGGATTTTCAATGCCCGATCTGCCGCCAATTTGAGGCGCTTAACGGTGAGTACATCAACTCACTCATTACTGAAAAGAAAGCTGTCGTGAATTTCCACACGCTTTCCTTCTTGGGTACTGAGTCAGTTCGTGCGGCAAATGCAGCTGCTTGTGCAAATGAAGAAGGCAAATTTGTCAATTACCACTTTGCTTTATATGCCAACCAACCAGCGACGGAAAATTCTGGTGAGTGGAGTTCAGAGAAACTGATTTCTATTGCAGATGGCGTTGGAATAAAGAGTGACTCGTTTAAGAGTTGTGTTAAAGATTTAAAATTTGAAGGCTGGGTCAACAAGGTTGCAGATGCTGGCGCAAAAAGCCAAGTTCAATCAACTCCAACGGTGTATGTTGGCGGTAAAGAGATTGATCGAAACACCGAATACTTTAGCGCCGATAAATTCAAAGCTGCTGTAGAACGCGGTTAATATGAATCGTTCAATTCCGACACCGACGTTTTCGGTTGTTGAAATTGGTCCGATTACTATTCATGCATATGCGCTCTGCATCATCACCGGTGTTGCAATAGCAATTTGGCTCAGTAACAAGAGATTTGTTGCTGCCTTTCCTGATGCAAAAGGCGTTGTAGGAGATATTGCGATAGTTGCAGTTCCTGCTGGAGTCTTAGGTGGTCGCCTCTATCACGTCGTTACGACTCCGGAAAGATTCTTCGGAAGCAGTGGCCATCCAGGAGAAATTTTAAAAATTTGGGAGGGCGGCCTTGGAATCTGGGGTGCAATCTCCCTCGGCGGCCTAGGCGCGTACCTCACTTATTTATTTATTGGTAAAGGTCGAGAACTTCCGCAATTTAGATACTTTGCAGATGCCGTTGCGCCCGGAATTCTCTTTGCTCAAGCAATTGGTCGGTGGGGGAATTGGTTTAATGCCGAGCTCTTTGGTCGTCCTACCGATCTACCTTGGGCGCTTGAGGTTCCACGATGGGCGAGACCTTCAGGTTTTCTTGAGTACTCCACATTTCATCCAACTTTTTTATACGAATCTATTTGGTGTGTTGGTCTCGGATTCTTACTTCTAAAACTTGGAAGGGATTTATCCGGTGGCCAAATATTCGCGCTCTATGTTGCTACTTATTGCCTTGGCCGCCTGGGAATCGAGCTTCTTCGTATCGATGATGCCCACCATATTGCTGGAGTACGCCTGAATGTACTCGTATCAATTGCGGTAGGTGTGACATCACTGGCGTTCTACCGCAGATTTGCCCGCTCTTCACGATAAGGTAGAAATATGGGTCTAGAAGATGTGTATCTCCGTAACCTGGAGCATAAGGGGCACCGCGCCGGTTGGTTGCGCGCCGCTGTTCTCGGAGTAAATGACGGGCTGGTTTCTACTGCGTCATTGATGGTTGGAGTCGCAGCTGCAAGTGCATCTTTAGATAATGCGAAGTCAATTATTATTTCAACCGGAGCTGCTGGAATTGCTGCAGGGGCTCTCTCTATGGCGGTAGGTGAATATATTTCTGTAAGTTCTCAGACAGATATCGAAGAATCTGATCGCCTCTTAGAGATGCAGCACTTAGCAATTGATCCCGAAGGCGAACTCGAAGAGCTTGTAGAAATTTATAAAGAGCGTGGCCTCGATGAAAATCTTGCTCGCGAAGTTGCTATTCAACTTACAGAAAAAGATGCCCTCAGCACACACTTGCGGGATGAGTTGGGACATCACCCACATTCGAAGGCGCGACCAACACAGGCATCAGTTGCTTCAGCACTCTCTTTCGCACTCGGCGGATTCATTCCATTCCTTGCTGCCTTAGTGCCAACTTCTAAAGGAATCTCATTCTCAATTGTTGCCTTCACAATTCTTGGCTTGATGGTTGCTGGTGCAATCGGGGCGAAGACAGCCGGCTCGAAGTTGCTCATCCCGACCCTGCGAGTTCTCATCGGCGGATGCCTCGGCATGGCCATCACCGCTGGCATTGGACAACTTTTTCACGCCTCAGTGGCTTAGATTTTCCCCAAATACGCTCGGCAAGGCTGCAATAAAAGTAGGCATCGCGCCGTTGCCCTTGCTACCCTATGCCTTCCTACACGGGCCATCGATGTCCCCGCTTCGAATAATTCATGAATGCGGAGAACCAATATGTCGCTGCAATCTAATTTCCCAACCCCACAGGGTCTCTACGATCCTGCCAACGAGCATGATGCTTGTGGAGTTGCGATGGTTGCCACCCTTAACAAGGTTGCAACGCATGAGATTGTAGAAAAAGCTCTTACTGCACTTCGAAATCTCGAACATCGCGGTGCATCAGGCGCCGAACCAGATAGTGGTGACGGTGCAGGTATTTTGATTCGTGTCCCAGATGCGTTTTATCGCGCTGTTGTAGATTTCGCACTCCCTGCTGAAAATGCTTACGCAACCGGAATTGCATTTATTGCTCAGGGAAAAGATCTCAAGAAAGAAATTGAAAAACTAGCGAATGAGGAAGGCCTAACTGTTCTTGGTTGGCGCCAACTCCCAATTAACTCTTCATCTCTCGGTAAAACTGCCGTATCTGTAATGCCTGATTTTGTACAAGTTTTTCTAGCAGGAAAGAATGGCGAGACCGATCTCGCGCTCGATCGCAGGGCATTCTGTCTTCGCAAGCGCGCTGAGCACTCACTCGATCTTTACTTCCCATCTTTGTCATCTCAGACAATTGTTTACAAGGGAATGCTCACAACCGGCCAACTAGAAGAATTCTTCCCAGACCTTAGTGACGAACGTGTAGTTTCTCCGCTAGCACTAGTGCACTCACGTTTTTCTACCAATACTTTTCCATCTTGGCCACTTGCGCACCCATACCGTTTCATCGCTCACAATGGCGAAATCAATACCGTAAAGGGAAATCGAAATTGGATGCGCGCGCGAGAATCCCTTCTTAAGAGCGAGCTCTTTGGTGAAGATCTAGATCGCATTTTTCCAATCGTAGAAATGTCTGGCTCTGACTCAGCTTCGTTCGATGAAGTCCTAGAACTTCTATACCTTGGTGGTCGTTCACTTCCGCACGCCGTTCTAATGATGATTCCTGAGGCGTGGGAGAATCACGCAACCATGTCGCAGAAGCGTCGCGATTTCTATGCTTTCCATGCATCAATGATGGAACCATGGGATGGACCTGCTTGCGTTACTTTTACAAATGGCCATCAAGTTGGCGCTGTACTCGATCGCAATGGACTTCGTCCTTCACGTTACTGGGTAACTGATGATGGACTTGTTGTACTTGCCTCGGAAGTTGGGGTTCTAGATTTCCCAGCAGAGAAGATTGTACGTAAGGGCCGCCTGCAACCTGGAAAGATGTTCTTGGTTGATATCGAATCAGGTCGCATTATTGAAGACGACGATATTAAAGATTCACTTGCTGATGCAGCTCCTTATGGTCAGTGGGTTAAAGATGGAATGATCAAACTCTCCGAACTTCCATCACGCGAACATATTATTTATCCACACAAATCTGTTGTTCGTCGTCAAAAAGCATTTGGTTACACCGAAGAAGAGCTCAAAATTATTATCGCCCCAATGGCACGTTCCGGGGGAGAAGCACTTGGTTCAATGGGAACCGATTCACCAATTGCTGCGCTTTCAAATAAGCCACGACTTCTCTTTGATTATTTCACTCAGCTCTTTGCACAAGTAACTAATCCACCACTCGATGCGATTCGCGAAGAACTTGTTACAAGCCTGGGTGGCTCAATTGGACCTGAGCATAATTTGCTCGATCCTGGGCCAGATTCATGCAAGCAGATTTCACTCGCATTCCCAGTTATCGATAACGATGAACTCGCAAAAATCATCAACATTAACGTTGATGACGAATATCCAGAGTTAGCTGCGCATGTTGTACGCGGACTTTTCCCAGTGACTGGTGATGGCAATACTCTTCGTGCGCGACTGGATGAAATAAAGCTCGAGGTTTCGCAAGCTATTAAAGATGGCGCTCACGTAATTGTTCTCTCAGACCGTGATGGCGATGCAGAAGATTGTCCAATTCCATCACTACTTCTTACAGCAGCAGTGCATCACCATTTGATCCGCGAGAAGACTCGAACCCAAGTAGGACTCATCGTTGAAGCGGGTGATGTTCGCGAAGTGCACCACGTGGCACTTCTCATCGGCTATGGCGCAGCAGCTGTCAATCCATATTTGGTTATGGAGTCGGCTGAAGATTTAGTTCGCCAAGGAGTTATCTCTGGAATCTCTCCTGAGAAAGCGGTTCGAAACACTATTAAGGCGCTCGGTAAGGGCGTTCTAAAGGTAATGTCGAAGATGGGAATCTCAACAATTTCTTCTTACACCGGCGCTCAAGTTTTCGAGGCTATTGGTATCGCTCAAGATGTTGTCGATGAGTTCTTCGTTGGTACAACATCACGACTGGGCGGAGTTGATCTCGATGTAATTGCTGAGGAGACAATTAAGCGCCATTTCTTGGCTTATCCACCAGGGGGCGAAATTCCTGGTGCAAAGAAGCTTGCAGTTGGTGGCGAGTATCAGTGGCGTCGTGATGGCGAGCCGCATCTATTCAATCCTGAAACCGTCTTTGCGCTTCAGCATTCAACGCGCAACAAGCGCTACGACATATTCAAGCGTTACACGACGCAGGTAAACGATCAGAGCAAAGCACTGATGACTTTGCGTGGCCTATTTGAATTTAGAGAGCGCACTCCAATTTCAATTGATGAGGTCGAATCAATCTCAGAAATCGTGAAGCGTTTCTCAACTGGTGCGATGTCATATGGATCTGTTTCACAAGAAGTCCACGAGACTCTTGCAATTGCCATGAACCGACTTGGAGCAAAGTCCAACACCGGTGAAGGCGGAGAAGATCCAATCCGATTTATCCCACTTGAAAACGGAGATTCAAAACGTTCTGCAATCAAGCAAGTTGCATCTGGTCGCTTTGGTGTAACCAGTAATTACCTCGTTAACGCTGACGATATTCAGATCAAAATTGCTCAGGGAGCAAAGCCTGGTGAAGGCGGACAACTTCCAGGCAACAAGGTCTATCCATGGATTGCAAAGGCACGCTACTCAACTCCAGGCGTCGGCTTGATTTCACCACCGCCACATCACGATATTTATTCAATTGAAGATCTTGCTCAATTGATTCACGATCTCAAGAATGCAAATAAGGATGCACGTGTGCATGTAAAGCTTGTTGCAGAAGTTGGAGTCGGAACAGTTGCAGCAGGTGTCTCGAAGGCACATGCTGATGTTGTATTGATCTCTGGTCACGATGGTGGAACAGGTGCATCACCTCTCACATCACTTAAGCACGCTGGCGCCCCTTGGGAACTCGGTCTTGCGGAAACTCAGCAAACTCTTCTGCTCAATGGATTGCGCGATCGCATAGTTGTTCAGGCAGATGGTCAGCTTAAAACTGGCCGTGACGTCGTAATTGCAGCTCTGCTTGGCGCGGAAGAATATGGATTTGCAACTGCTCCGCTAGTAGTTTCCGGTTGCATCATGATGCGCGTTTGTCACTTAGACACTTGTCCAGTTGGAGTTGCTACTCAGAATCCTGAACTACGTAAGCGCTTTACTGGAAAGCCTGAATTTGTTGAAACATTCTTTGAGTACATCGCAGAAGAAGTTCGTGAAATTTTGGCAGCACTTGGCTTCCGCACTTTGCAAGAAGTGATCGGGCATGTTGAATTCCTTGAGACCAAGAGAGCGGTTGATCACTGGAAGAGTGCAGGTCTTGATCTTTCACCGTTATTAGTGCGACCAGATGTTGACTCACCTCTCTACTGCACAACAACTCAAGATCACGGTCTAGCCGCCGCCCTTGATAACACATTGATTGAGAAGGCAGCCCCTGCACTTACCAAGAGGGAGAAGGTCACAATCGATCTTCCAGTCCGCAACGTAAACCGCACCGTTGGAACAATGCTCGGTGCAGAGATAACTAGAAAGTATGGCGCCGAAGGTTTGCCAGCTGGAACGATTGATATCACCTTGCATGGTTCAGCCGGCCAATCACTCGGTGCATTTACTCCTCGCGGAATGGTTATACGTCTCTTCGGTGACTCTAACGATTATGTTGGTAAAGGAATTTCGGGAGGACGCGTCGTAGTTCGTCCAGATGAAAATGCTAAATTTTTATCCCACGAAAATGTAATTGCCGGAAACGTTATTGGATATGGCGCAACTGGTGGCGAAATATTTATTCGTGGCCTAGTTGGCGAACGTTTCTGCGTTCGCAATTCTGGTGCAACTGCGGTTGTCGAAGGCGTTGGCGATCATGCCCTTGAATACATGACAGGTGGAACAGTTGTAATTCTTGGTAGCACGGGTCGCAATATTGCAGCGGGCATGTCAGGTGGTCGCGCTTTCGTTCTTGACTTAAATGCAGCCCTTGTTAATGGCGAGATGGTTGACGTTCTTGCGGTACCCACAGATGAAAGAGAGCTCCTACATAAGGCTGTCTCAGACTTTGCAGCAGAGACAGGTTCGCTGGTTGCAGCTGAACTTCTCGCTGATTGGGATTCAAGCCTTTCAAGATTCTCACTCATAATGCCTCGTGATTATGCACGAGTCATGGCGGCGATGGAGAGAGCGGTTAAAGAAGGCTTACCTGTTGATCAATACGTAATGGAGGTTGCAGCAAATGGCTGATCCAAAGGGCTTTATGACAACTCCACGAGAGACGCCAAAACGACGTCCAGTCGATGTTCGTATCAAAGATTGGCGAGAAGTCTACGAACCACAGAGCTTCGAACATTTACAGAAGCAAGCTGGTCGCTGCATGGATTGCGGAATTCCGTTCTGTCACAACGGTTGCCCACTAGGTAACCTAATTCCAGAGTGGAATGATTTGATGTGGCGCGGTTATAAATCAGATGCACTCGATCGCTTGCATGCAACAAATAACTTCCCAGAATTCACTGGTCGTCTATGTCCTGCACCATGTGAGACTGCATGCGTCGTTGGAATCAATCGTGACGCTGTAACAATTAAGCAGGTTGAACTTCGCACCATCGAAGAAGCATTCGGCTTTGGCGCGGTCAAGCCGATGATTCCTGATCGCCTAACTGGTAAAACTGTTGCGGTAGTTGGCTCAGGACCCGCAGG
>WLNN01000020.1 GCA_009699765.1 Actinomycetota bacterium | reverse complement strand
TTTGAGGTTCCTGCCGAATTCTTCGGTGGCTTTGATGAGGTAACCGCGGCTTTACTCAAGCCTCTTGAATGGAAGCAAGTTGAAGCGATTTTTGAAGTTGGCGATGATGCTGATGACCTCACTTGGTTTGCGCCTCAAGAGGTAGAAATTCGCATTAACGATTGGTTAGCGAAGTAGTTCAAGATGGGCTCAATTGAAGAATTCGTAGAGGGTAGAACTCCTGCCTCGGCCGAGGAAATTCACACGCTGCGTGAATTGGTTGCAGATTGGCAACTCCTATCGGATTTATCGTTTGCAGATTTAGTTCTATGGGTACCGCTAAGAAAAGATGATGCAAGCTGGCCAACTGGTTATATTGCGGTAGCGCATATTCGACCAACAACGGCAGCGACAGTTTTCGCTCACGATCTTATTGGTGATGAAATCAGCTGGGGCGAACGTTTCTATATCGATCAGGCGCTCTCTCACGGAGAAATTGTCAGGGATACCGAGCCGTACCTTCTTGGTGAAGTGATGGTCAAAGAGGAGACTATCCCGGTAATCATGGGTGAGAAAGTTATTGCAATCATCTCTCGCCATCGAAACTCAGAATTGATGCGCCAACCTTCACGTTTGGAACTGAACTATCGAGAAATTGCACATGAGCTTTATCGAATGGTTGCCGAAGGAAATTTCCCGTATCGCAATGCAGGATCTCTCTTTGATCCAACTCCTCGTGTAGGAGACGGACTAATACGCATGGATGTAAATGGAACTATCAGTTATGCCAGCCCTAATGCACGTTCGGCATTTAGCCGGATGGGATGGACCAATGAATTAGCGGGGTACTCACTTGGTGAGATAGCTGAAACCGTATCTCGCGAGAAAGATGATGCGCGAGAAGAAGCACACGTTACAAGTTTAAGTGGACGTGCACTTCGTCGCGTTGAAGTTGAAAATGTTGGCGGAGTAATTGATTTAATTGTTCTTCCAATTATTGCCGGACCTAATCGAACTGGTGCAATTGTCCTTCTCAACAATGTGACTGAACTTCGTCGCCGAGAGAGAGAAATCGTTACAAAAGATGCGACTATTCGCGAGATTCATCACCGAGTAAAGAATAATCTTCAGACGGTATCAGCACTCTTAAGATTGCAAGCCCGTCGAATAGAAGACCCCGGTGCAAGCCAGGCGCTCAACGAAGCCGTCAGACGTATCGCTTCTATCGCCCTCGTCCATGAAACGCTCTCCAGCAGTTCTGATTCTTTGGTGGATTTCGACGATGTGCTCGATCGCTTGGTAGCTCATGCACTTGAGCTAACTCCGCGAATGAGTGAACTTAATATTGCACGCTCAGGTTCGCTAGGATCACTTGAATCTCGAATTGCCACACCACTCGCACTTGTCATTACAGAATTAATCTATAACTCACTGGAGCACGGACTGGAAACCGAAGGAAGCAAACTTGAAGTCGCAATTGAACGCCATACGAAAAAAGTAAAGGTAATAATTACCGATGATGGCGTAGGACTACCTGAGGGATTTAGCTTGGCAGAGTCGTCAAATTTAGGATTGCAAATTGTTAGAACACTGACAGAGAATGAACTTCGCGGAAAATTAACCTTGATCTCAGATGAAAATGAAACACGAGCAGAATTAGAATTTCCGCTCAACTAAATAATCGAGTTAAGAATTATGCCCGTGGTCTATTAGGCGTGCACGATTACGAGCTGCACGACGCTTGAGTGCGCGGCGTTCATCCTCAGAGAGACCGCCCCAAACGCCAGCATCTTGTCCAGATTCCAAGGCCCACGCTAAACACGCATCTTTTACTATGCAGCGATTGCAGACTTTCTTCGCCTCTTCAATCTGAGTAATTGCAGGACCCGTGTTGCCGACCGGAAAGAAGAGCTCAGGATCTTCGTCACGGCAGGCAGATTGATGTCTCCAATCCATGGGGAAGCTCCTTTTCAAAAATCATCTGATTCCGGCTTAGTTGCGCAGGAATGTAATTCTCCCTGCTGAGAGAGAGTTAAACAAGGATGAACGCAAAAAAGATTGGAAATGTGAGGTGATTTACCTCGCCTTATAGCCAGACTTTATAGCCAGACTTTCTAAATTGTGCCCCCGACAGGAGTCGAACCTGCGCACCTGCCTCCGGAGGGCAGTGCTCTATCCACTGAGCTACGGGGGCTTTATGTAATTTTTTAGAAGTTCTTAGATAAAGAGTCTTTCAGAGATTTCTTTATAGATAAGGCCTAGGAGGATAGATTATCCGACTATGAGCACATCTGATTTTGCTAAGGCGTATTTTGCAACGGGATGCTTCTGGGGAGCCGAGCGTAGATTGTGGAATATTCCTGGAGTTATTTCGACATCAGTTGGATATATGGGAGGCATTACCCCTAATCCGACCTATGAAGAGGTGTGCACGGGGCGAACTCTCCATGCAGAGATGGTCGAAGTTACATTTGATCCCCAACTAGTTACCTATCACCGGTTGCTGCAAGAGTTTTGGGTTATGCACGATCCGACTTCGCTTAATCAACAAGGAGGAGATATTGGCACCCAGTATCGCAGCGCGATTTATTGCACCAGCCAAGAGCAGTTGCAGCAAGCCCTTGAAACTCGCGCCCAGTATCAAGAAGCACTTACTTCTCAGGGAATCGGCGAAATCGTTACTGAAATTCTCGAAAGCGCGGGCATGACTTATTTTCTAGCGGAGGAATACCACCAGAGGTATCTTGCAAAGAATCCCAATGGCTATGACTGTCATTCGAGTACAGGGGTTTTATTTCCGACTAGCTGAGCGCTCGCCAGCAATACCAAGCTACAACGCTTCGATATGGTCGAAACTTTTCACCCTTTCTCTCTAATTCTTTGGGAGTTATTTCATCCGCAAGGGAATAGATTTTCTCCCAACCACGGCGAACTCCAAGGTCTCCTGTTGGCCAGATATCGAGTCTTCCAAGTTGAAACATCATAAACATATCAACGGTCCAGGGACCGATTCCCCAGAGACTTGTTAATTGCGAGAATATCTCTTCATCGCTTTCTGTTTCGTGTAACTTATTAACATTAATTCGCTTTTCTAGTGATGCACTGGCCAAACCTTGAATTGCTTTTGCTTTTGCCCCAGATACTCCCGCTTCTCGCATCTGACTCTCACTTAATGCGGCAATGCGAGCCGGTTGAATGCGCCCACCTGCAGATTTCTTTATGCGCAGGAAGATAGTCTCTGCCGCCTTAACTGCAAGTTGTTGAGAGATTACCGATTCTACGAGTGCTTCGAAATGAGTGACTGGCTTTGGATTACGTCCAACTGTGCATAGTGGGTGCGCAGCAATAATCCTTGCAAGTTTTTTGTCACGTCCCGCTAGATCATCTGTAATTCGCTTCATAGCGCGCTCAGTAATTTGAGTGTTAGTCACAGGTGCAATCATGGAGATTCATTGGCGAGAGTGCAATACTTCGACACATGAGGGATGACTTATGAGCGATTTCTATCTTCTACCAATTGAGGAAATGCGCACTCACAAAAGTGAAAAGTGGAGAGCATTTCCAGAAGATGTACTTCCACTTCCCGTTGCTGAGATGGACTTTCCTGTTGCAGAACCAATTCGCCGGACATTAACTGAGATGGTGAATAAATCGGATTTAGGTTACTTGGGCTCTATTCCAGAGATGGGCACTGCATTTACAGGGTTTGCCACACGTAGATTTGGCTGGAGACCTGATCCTTCACAGATCCGCATTGCCGCCGATGTCGGTGTAGGAATTGTTGAAACTCTAAGAGTTATCACAAATTATGGCGACAAAATTCTTATTAATTCCCCCGTCTATCCCAATTTCTGGACCTGGTCCAATGAAACGCATTTAGAAACAGTTGATGTTCCACTTATGCGCCGTGAAGCTGATGCGATGCATTGGGATCTAGATTGGGATTCGATTGAGAACGCTTATAAATCCGGGATAAAAGTTCATTTAATTTGTAATCCTCATAATCCATTAGGACGTGTCTATTCACGGGCCGAACTTGAGCGATTAGTCGCACTTGCCGTTGAGCACAATGTGATCGTCATAAGCGATGAGATTCATGCACCACTTACATATCAGGAAGAAACCTTTACTCCATTTCTTTCAATCAGTGATTCGGCACGTTCTATTGGAATTACTGTCACTGCAGCGAGCAAGGGATGGAATATCGCAGGTTTGAAGTGCGCAATTATTGTGACTCAAGATGCCCAGATGTTCGAAAAGTTAAATGCAATCGCACCTGCAACTCATTATCGTGCATCTCTCCTTGGTGCATTTGCAACTGTTGCCGCATTTGAAGAGGGCGAACCTTGGCTCAACTCGCTCATGAGTCAGCTAGATTCCAATCGAAATTTGGTCGCCTCATTAGTTGCAGAGCGACTCCCGCTTGCTAAGACACACATCCCACATTGCTCGTATCTTTCGTGGATCGACTTCGCCGAATATAAGTTAGGTGACGATGCATACGCGCATATTTTGGAGAATGCAAAGGTCGCTTTTTCTCCGGGAGTCCGCTTCGGTGAGAAGTTTTCTCAATTTATCCGCCTGAATTTCGCCACTTCACCGGCAATTCTCGAAGAAGCCATTAATCGGGTTGCGCGAACACTGAGTTAAAGCATTACCCTTGCGCTATGGAAAATCAGCGTATAGAGAGTGCGGCAATCACAGCGGGACGTCCAGCGCGCACACCAGGGGCTCCTCTCAATACCGCAATTTCGCTTAACTCTACATTTGCAGCTGGTGGAGCAATTGGTTATGGCCGCTTCGGAAATGAAAGTTGGCATAGCCTGGAAGATGCAATCACTGCACTCGAAGCAGGCGATTCAACTCTTGCTTTCTCATCTGGAATGGCTGCTATCTCTGCAGTTTTCTCATTACTTCCACACGGCGCTCCTATAGTTGCGTCAGACCAAGGCTATAGCGGATCGATGGCGCTCTTAAAAAAATATCACGAGCAAGGTCGTCTTGAAGTTAGATTTGTTGATATCGCAAATACTAAAGATGTATTTGAAGCACTTATAGGAGCCGCTTTCCTCTGGCTTGAATCTCCAACAAATCCTGGATTAGAAGTCGCAGAGATGGCAGTGATTATTGGCGAGGCGAAGAAACGCAACATGGGCGTAGCAGTTGATAACACCTTTGCCACTCCGTTAAATCAACGTCCTCTTGAGATGGGTGCAGATATATCCATGCATTCAGTAACGAAGTATTTAGCAGGCCATAGTGATGTGGTTTTAGGTTCGCTCACCGTAAGAGATCCAGCGCTTCATTCGCGACTCTTGGAAGCACGTACTCTGTTAGGTGCTATCCCTGGTCCATTTGAAGCATGGCTTGCCCTCAGGGGAATTCGTACCTTTCCGCTTCGCTTTAAGGCGGCGCAGGAAAATGCAAAGGCGTTGGTTCCGAAGTTAAAGGAACACCCAGCAATTCACAACCTGCGCTATCCAGGATTTGGCGCAATTATCTCCTTTGAAGTTAAGTCTGATGTAGCTGGCACGGATAGAGTCTGTGAAAGTTCAACTCTAATCACCAATGCAACAAGCCTCGGGGGAGTAGAGAGCACTTGGGAGCGCCGCCGCCGTTGGGCTCTCGAAAGTGAAAGTGTTTCGGAGAACCTAATCCGTTTATCTGTTGGGTGCGAACATATCGATGATATTTGGGATGATATATCTAAGGCGTTGTCAGCAATTTAACTTGTGTTGAAGAGGCAAACCGCCTGGAAAGCGAGTATTTTTAGATCATGAAAGCAATACGTCGCATCCTCGCTGCGATCACCATGACGATTTTGGCATTTAAGGCTGTAGCAACTTTTCTCAGCTGGGTGGAGAAGCAGGAAGACTCAGAAACCGATGCATGGATCGATGAAGATGAATTTGAGGATGCATAGTTGAGCGAGAGTCAGTACCAACCTGGGGTATGTAATATCGGTGGGGCCGAAGTTGCTCGGCGCAAGCAAGTTTCATATTTCGGTGGGGCTATTTATTTGGTGCTGCTGCTTCTCTCTTTTGGTTCTACATCAGCGGCACTTCGTCTTCCGGTCTTTATCTCAGCCTTAATATTTGCAATTGGATATATCCAATCTCGCAAGAAATTTTGTCTAGCTTTTGGATTAATGGGAACTTTTAACTTCTCCGAACTTGGAAAATTATCAAAAGTAGTTTCGCCCGAGGCTTTAGCTGCCGATAGAAAAGTGGCGCTACTCATTATTGGCCAAGCGCTTGCATTAGCTATTCTCTTAACAGTACCTGTTTTCTTCTTCTAAAATACAGAAAATTCTTTGACTTTCCTCTTTCATTTCAAGGTCTTGAGTGACATTCTTATTATGTGAAAATAGATATTCAAACTAGACATGCAACCCTTGCAAGTGACTTTAAAGAAATTGCTGAAGAAAAGCTTCGTTCTATGGAGCGATTTAGTGTTCAAATCGATCGCATAGAAGTAGAAGTTACTCATGAGCTAAATCCCCATCAGGGAAAACACTCACATCGAGTCGTTATTTCATCGCATGGATCAGGACCGTTGCTTCGCGCAGAAGCGACCGAATTTAATGACCTAGCGGCTTTCGATGTGGCAATAAAAAACATCGAACTTCAAATTAGAAAGATTCATGAGAAAAGCAAGGACTACAGTCGCGAAACTATTCGCACAATGCCAACGGTAATAAACTAGCGGTTCTTACTCTTTCCAGGCGCCTTCTTCATTTTCTGTGGCTCCGGCGGTGGAGTTGGTTCTGCACCTAACGCGGCAATAGCTGAATCTCTAGCAACAATTGCCGCAGCCACAGCAGCTTTACGTTGTGAAGCAACCAAAGTTCTCTGATCTAAATTCTTTGCAAGAGCCATAGCGTTGCGATAGTCCATGGAAGTTTTTTCAATCGCATTTCTAAAAGCAATATTTATCATCTTGATTTGCTGGCTTCGAATTCTTAGTTCTTCCATATAAATATCGCGAGCAGCCTTAAATTGCTCGATGGTTCCCTTAAAAGTTTCAGGAGTGGGAGATGCGCTCGGGTGCGCAATGGAATCTGCGTAAAGGGGAGATTGTGTAGAGATAGTTGTGAGCATGACGATTGCAACGGCACCGCCCACTGCTCTCCTACTTTTTCTCATGGCTTAAGTGTGCTTGAAGATTTTGTGAAGAGTCTGTGAATTGTCGATTTCTACACCATGTGTCGCAGTTTTTGAGTCCCTATTACTGGCATTGCTTGCTCGTACATGGCAAGGTTGAGCCATGGCACAGTTGATAATGATCATCGATGATGAAGAAGGTGTCCGTGCTCTCTTAACAGATGCTCTCAAGTTGGCTGGCTTCGAGACAGTTGCCGCTGCAGATGCAATGATTGCTCAAACAATGTTGCGTACAATCAAACCTGATTTATTAATTGTTGACGTTAATATGCCTTTGATGGATGGATTCGAATTTATCGAACGCATTCGAAATAACGGAGATAACACACCAGCACTCATGCTTAGCGCTAGAGCCGATCGAGCCGATATAACTCGAGGGCTAACTCTTGGCGCTGATGACTATGTAACAAAGCCACTTCATGGTTTAGATGAGCTCATCTTGCGCATCAAAGCAATTTTACGTCGGTCAAGTTTTTCACAAGAAACACCGACCACGTTTTCATGTGGCCCCATTACACTCGATGAGGCTTCTCATCGCGTTACATTTAATGGAGAAGTTGTTGACCTCTCTCCAACTGAATTTAGATTGCTCCATGTACTGCTTGAATCTAATGGACGCGTCTTAAGTAAGAGTTATCTCCTTGAAGAAGTGTGGGGGATCAACTTTGAGACCGAGACAACGGTAGTTGACACCTATATTTCATATCTTCGTAAGAAACTTCATCATGATGGATTTGAAGCGATTCGAACGGTCCGCGGGGTAGGTTTCCAACTGCTCCTTGAGAAAAAGTGAAGCTAAACTCAACCTCAAAATTGCGTATCGTCACTATTGCTCTTGTGATGGTATTAACTTCGGGTATTGGCACTTTTGCAACTTTGCATAGTTATGACATCTCAAGAGCAAAAATTGATGCCCAAATTAATGGGACGATTATGGATGCCGTCGAGGCACGCAATCAAGAACTCAGTGCAGCACTTTTCCATATCGATGAATTTTCTCTTGACTTCACTCTCGCACTCTTATCTCGTGATGGATCGGCCACAATAATTAAAGATTCTACAGTTCCGCTATTTGATGCGATTTCTCTTGATGAAGCTGCTCAAGCTACGGAATCAGTTCAATCCGCAAAGGGGATCACTCAGTATAGATATCGCTCACTTCTTATCTCCGGTGGCGATTATCTTCTAATTGCTGCATCCTCTAATGAAGCCGTTAGAAGTCTCAAAGGTGATTTACTCTCTGTTCTTCTGATTACGCTCTTAGCGTCCTTAGTGGCATTTGCATTTTTATCACTCTTTATACGTCGCTTGAAAAGAAGAGATGATGTTGATGCGCTGAGGCGAATGCAGGAATTTCTTGGTGATGCTTCTCATGAGTTACGCACTCCATTAACGGTAATCAAAGGTTACGTTGAAATGCTCAGTAAAGGTCAGATGAGTGCCGAAGAGGATAAATCAAGAGCATTCAACCGCGTGACAAATGAAATTTCACGAATGGAGGCACTGATTCATGATCTTTTACTTCTTGCCGAGTTGGGTGAAAGTGCAGCCAGAGAACAAGAAGAAATTGATGTGAGTTTGCTCCTCCGTGGCTATGCAGAAGATTTCTCGACACTAAATCCAGTGCGAGAAATTGATATAGAAATCTCAGATGAAATTTTCGTTGTAGGAGTCCGGGATTACTTCACGCGGTTTATACAAAATGCGCTCAATAATATTTCTCGTCATACCGCAACTGATGTTCCAGTTCGGATTTCCCTGGCTCAAAAAGGGAAGAATGTGACTCTCATTATTGAAGATGGTGGAAACGGGTTGCCTGAGAGTGCTTACCGCGAGAAAGTACGATCACTTAATCGCTTCGATAAGTCACGTTCTCGCGAGAGTGGAGGCTCAGGTCTCGGAATGAGCATTATGGCTGCAGTTGTCGAAAAGCTGCATGGCCAGATGACACTTCGAAAGAGCGAACTAGGTGGCCTTGCCGTAATTGCTGAATTCACACATGGCTCTCGTCCAATCTCTCGATCAGCATCTCGCACCGAAACATAATTGAATACCCGAATATCCTGACGGGATAGACTTTACCCATGGGCGATGAAGAGCTAGTCACAGCGCTCGAAGAGTTGCGGTTAGCAGTAACGAAAGAAGATTTCGTCCGTGCAGTCCTATCGGGACGACGTCGCAATATGCAACCTGAACACGAGCGCATCGATCTTCGCCCAGTGCAGATTAAAGACGGTATTCAAATTCAGGTTAGCTATAGCGACGGTCGTCAGATGACGTCCAAGAATTTCTTAGTCGCCGATCTTCCTTTCGCCCAATTTTCACAATCCGGATACGCAAACATTCTCGTCGAAAATGAGGGTGAGACACTTTCATTACGAATCTCAAAAAAAGGCGCACCGCTATTTTCCAGAAGTAAAAACTCACTCACGCGAGATCTTTCGCATGATAAGAGCAAGAAGCGGCTATTGGATGCGTCAGATCCATTCTTACGTGAAGTTGGAATTGCCGATGCTAACGGAGTCGTAAAGCCTTCAAAGATCGATAAGTACAAGCAAGTCGAAGAATTTCTGCGTCTATTAATCCCAACTCTTAATGATGCAATTGAGGCTGGCCACGTAAGACGACCAACAGTGGAGGCGCCATTGCGACTTGTTGATTTAGGTTGTGGCCATGCTTATCTCACTTTTGGTGCGCATCAATATTTACAAGCTGAAGGAATTCCGGTTTCTGTCGTAGGCATAGATGTACGCCCAAATTCTCGTGATCGCAATAATGCAATTGCACAAAATTTAGGTATTCAAAAATCGATTCGGTTCCTGGCCGAGGAAATTTCAGCAACTTCCGTTAATGAAGCTGATGTAGCGATCGCACTGCATGCATGTGATACCGCAACAGACGATTCGATTGCGTGGGCGGTGAATCGGGGAGTTCCGCTGACTCTCTTTGCTCCATGTTGCCACCACGATATTCAGAGCCAAATTAAAGTTGCTCCAGAGCCTTGGTCAATGATGACTCGCCATGGAATTATGCGAGAAAGGCTTGGAGATCTCATCACTGATTCATTACGTATGCAGTTAATGAAACTTGCTGGCTATCGTGTTGAGGCGATTGAATTTATTGGTGGCGAACACACCCCAAGAAATCTCATGATCCGAGCAGTAAAAACGGGTGCGCCAGTCGAAAAAGAGGAAGTTGAGCGTTATCAATCAATGATTTCAATGTGGGGAGTATTGCCCGTGCTTGCGGGGAAATTGAACCGTTAGACTAAGGCCATGTCTAAGGTCCTTGCATCACTTCCTGTTGGTGAAAAAGTTGGTATCGCCTTTTCTGGAGGTCTCGATACCTCAGTGGCAGTTGCATGGATGCGCGATAAGGGTGCAGTGCCTTGCACCTACACCGCTGATTTGGGCCAATACGACGAGAGCAATATTGAGACTATTCCTGATCGCGCGAAAGAATATGGCGCAGAGATTTCACGGTTAATCGATTGCAAGACACCGCTGGTTGAAGAAGGCTTGGCAGCAATAGCTTGTGGAGCTTTCCATATTCGTTCAGGCGGAAAACAGTATTTCAATACAACTCCATTGGGGCGTGCAGTAACTGGCACACTTCTAGTTCGTGCAATGCTGAGCGATAAAGTTGAAATTTGGGGCGATGGCTCAACTTATAAAGGAAACGATATAGAACGTTTCTATCGTTATGGTCTTCTTGCAAATCCAAATTTGCGTATTTATAAGCCTTGGCTAGATGAAGATTTTGTTCGCGAATTAGGCGGCCGCAAGGAGATGTCAGAGTGGCTAGTTGCGCACAATCTCCCTTATCGCGATAGTACTGAGAAGGCGTATTCCACAGATGCGAATATTCTCGGAGCAACGCATGAAGCAAAAAATCTAGAACAACTTGATGCTTCGATTGAAATCGTTACTCCTATTATGGGGGTTAAGTTCTGGGATTCATCAGTAAATATCCCTTCTGAAGATGTGCGTATTCAATTTGTCCAAGGCCGTCCTGTTTCAATTAATGGGAAAGATTTCACGGATGTCGTTGCCTTAATGCAGGAGGCAAATGCAATTGGTGGACGTCATGGACTTGGAATGGCTGATCAAATTGAGAATCGCATTATTGAGGCGAAGTCTCGCGGAATTTATGAAGCTCCAGGAATGGCTCTGCTCTTTATCGCCTACGAGCGCTTGATCAGTGCTATTCATAACGAAGACACCATTGCTAATTACCACGCAGAAGGTCGTCGACTTGGTCGACTCCTTTATGAGGGCCGTTGGCTTGATCCACAGAGCTTAATGCTCCGCGAATCGTTGACTCGCTGGGTCGCATCTGCGGTAACGGGTGAAGTTACATTGCGGCTACGTCGTGGAGATGATTACTCAGTCATTAATACATCAGGGCCTGCTCTGAGTTATCACCCAGATAAGCTCTCGATGGAGCGCACTGAAGATGCGGCCTTTGGTCCAACCGATCGTATTGGTCAGCTCACAATGCGCAACCTAGATATTGCAGATACTCGCGCGAAGCTCGAGATGTATCGTGATCAAGGCCAGCTAGGCGGGGGAGACTTCAAACTCATTCGCCAACTCGAGGATTAATACTCGATGCCGCTTCCAGTGCAGAGAAAGAGTATTGCTCTAGCTGGCACAGCATTTCTTGCATTAGCACTGTTTCATATCCCTGACTTTATTTTCAGACATGCCTTTGATAAGAACGCATCAGGACAATTCTTTACACTTCTATTGGTTTCGAGTGCATTTGCATTTGTGATTGCTAGTCGTACCCAGTCATTTAATTTTCGCAAACTTCCAATATTTGGGGTAATTGCGCTTGTAGTTGCAGAGATAATCTCACTTGCTACCAGTAAAAATCTCTGGGGATCCTTTATTGGAGACTCAGGAAGATTTGTTGGCGTCGCGAGCGTCATCGGACTTCTCACGGTTTCGTTATTTCACGCCAGACTAAATTACCAATCCTTTATTACTTTACTCCGCTATTACATTGCTGCAATAGAAATAGTAAGTGTTATTGGAATCGCTCAACACTTTAACCTTATTGAATTACCTGGAGATCAAGGTGTTACCTCTACTCTCGGCAACACAGATTTCTTTGCGGCATTCATAGCGACATCTTTCCCGCTTTTGATTCTCGTTGCTCTAGAGCTTTCACGTAGGGGGCGCCTAGTTATTGGATTTGCAGCGCTGGTCAATATCTTTGCGCTCTATTTAGCTGGACCGCTACAAGGCTTTCTCGATACTGTATTTATTCTTTTGGCCTATCTTCTCTTCAGAGCAAGACGCTTTATTCCCCGACGCGATCTCACCCTAAACGTCCGAACATTTTTGGGAACTTTCGCCGTAATTATTTGGGCTGAATTTATCTTCCTGATGCCATTTCTAGGAAAAGCGATACCGGTTCTAGGAAATGATGTTCAGGTTCAGATACGAGGAAACTTTTGGCTAGCGGGAATGAAACAATTTTTCGATCACCCATTTACTGGTGTTGGGCCAGATAATTACGGAAGTTATTATGAGCAGTATCGAACCTTGGAAGATGTTTCGAAGTACACAAATATTGTAAGCAATGATGCTCATTCAGCGTCAGTTCAAACATTTGCCACACTTGGCATACTTGGAATTCTTGCATTTCTTTTCTTGATTGCGATCTTGATTCGCTCGATTTTGATTCTCTGGGATAACCGGTC
>WLNN01000002.1 GCA_009699765.1 Actinomycetota bacterium | reverse complement strand
TGCCCAGGCCGCTCCAATCGTTGATGAGTACTACATGTCAATTCTTCTTGATCGCTCAAATCGCACATTCTTAGTTATGGCATCAGTTGCTGGCGGAATGGATATCGAAGAAGTTGCTCATACAACTCCCGAAAAGCTTGCAAAGGTTCCAGTAAGCGCAGTCGATGGAATTGATATTGCGCTTGCTAAAAAGATTATTTCTCAAGCACAATTCCCTGCAGATGTTGCAGATCAAGTTGCAGATGTTCTCGTTAAGTTATGGGAGACCTTCCAATCTGAAGATGCCACTCTTGTTGAAGTTAATCCACTTGTAAAAACTGAAGATGGACGCATAATTGCGCTTGATGGAAAAGTCACTCTCGATGAGAATGCGGATTTCCGTCAGCCAGATCATGCGGCACTTGTTGATACTGAAACAGCAAACGCTCTTGAAGAAGCCGCTAAGGCCAAGGGTCTCAATTACGTAAAGCTTGATAATGGCCAGGTTGGAATTATCGGTAATGGCGCAGGGCTTGTTATGTCGACACTCGATGTCGTTGCCTACGCCGGTGAAAAGTTTGGCGGAATGCGTCCGGCAAACTTCCTCGATATTGGTGGTGGAGCATCTGCTCAGGTTATGGCTGACGGTCTTTCAATTATCCTCGGTGATCCTGATGTTAAAAGTGTTTTTGTTAATGTCTTCGGCGGAATCACTGCATGTGATGCAGTCGCAAATGGAATCGTTCAGGCACTTGAACTACTCGGCACAAAGGCAACAAAGCCAATCGTAGTTCGCCTCGATGGCAATAATGTCCTTGAGGGGCGCGCGATTTTGAAGGCCGCAAATCATCCATTGATTGAGCAGGCAGAGACTATGGATGGAGCAGCATCACGCGCTGCAGAATTGGCGGCAAAGTAATGTCAATATTTATAAACTCTTCCAGCAAAGTCATTGTTCAGGGAATGACTGGCTCTGAAGGAACAAAGCACACACGTCGCATGTTGGCATCTGGTACAAAAGTTGTTGGCGGAGTAACTCCAGGTAAAGGCGGTCAATCCGTTGATATTGATGGAACAACATTGCCTGTCTTTAATACTGTTTCCGAAGCGATGGTTGCAACTGGTGCAAATGTTTCAGTTGTCTTCGTACCGCCAAAATTTGCTAAGGCTGCTGTAATTGATGCAATAGATGCAAAGATGCCTTTGGTTGTTGTTATCACTGAAGGTATTCCGGTTCATGACTCTGCATTCTTCTATGCATATTCATTAACTTCTGGAACAACTCAAATCATTGGGCCGAACTGTCCTGGTCTCATTAGTCCAGAACAATCAAATGTTGGAATTATTCCAGCAGACATTACAAAGAAGGGTCCGATTGGCCTCGTCTCAAAGTCAGGAACATTGACGTATCAAATGATGTACGAGCTTCGCGATATTGGATTCTCAACCGCAGTTGGCATTGGTGGAGATCCAGTTATCGGGACAACACACATTGATTGTCTTCGCGCATTTCAAGATGATCCAGAGACAGAAGCAATTGTCATGATTGGCGAAATCGGCGGAGATGCTGAAGAGCGTGCAGCAGCATTTATTGCTGAGTACGTTACGAAGCCTGTTGTCGGATATGTTGCAGGATTTACAGCACCTGAAGGAAAGACAATGGGCCATGCAGGCGCGATTGTCTCTGGTTCTTCAGGCACAGCTCAGGGTAAGAAAGATGCACTTGAAGCTGCTGGTGTAAAAGTAGGTCAAACTCCTAGCGAGACTGCGCGGTTAATGCGCGAGATTCTCGGCCGCTAATTTAGATATGCAACGCGTCCTTTCGGTCTCGTTGTCTCACGCCATACGCGGCGTGGCATTAGTACTGCTCCCATTTGCTTTTATCGCACTTGTTGCTTGGGCAACTGCGGGAAGTGCAACAGGTACAACAACTGATCCCATTCGGGGGGCATCTTGGATTTGGCTTGGCGCACACCACATTCCATTTTCTCTTGCGCTTCCACCAACAGGTCAAGCTGGATTCTTCTCATTTCTTCCATGGGGTGCGATTGCACTTCCGTTTTTTGCGATTCGTTCAACATTTAATCGTGCTTTAGACCGTCTTCAAGGAGATTTTCACGATATTAATGGCGTGCGCACTATTTACTCACTCTTTTACACAATCGTTGTAACTTTAATTGCATTCGTTAGCGCATCACCAACTGTTACTCCCAAGTGGTATCTCGCACCTATTTTTGCTTTCCTCATCTCTCTTATTGCAACGTTGACTTGCGGAGATAAATTAGCTTTAGCTCAGCCTGTCTTGGTTGCATCACGAATCATCGCGGTAATCCTTGGAACTGGATTGATCATCGTAGGCGTACTTACCTTTACTCAGTTTTCTGTAATTAAGAATCTGACTGTGACTTTGCAGCCTGGGATATTCGGGGGAGTGCTACTACTTCTCCTCAATATTCTTTACCTGCCTAATGCAGCAGTCGCACTTGTTTCTTACCTTGCAGGTTCTGGATTCGCAATAGGAAGCGGAACACTAATATCTCCAATGTGGTACCACAGTGATCAGATACCTGTCTTTCCTCTCTTTGGAATTCTCCCAACCTCTCGCCACCCGCTCTTTGTAGTTGCTTCACTTTTCTTTGTTGCAATTGGTATTTTGCTGGCCTATTGGACTCTGCAATCTGGTGTTCAATTGCTTTTGCAATCTTCAATCTTTTTAGTTGTGATGTTACTTTTAATTGCTTATCTCTCTAGCGGTTCTCTCATGACTGATGAAATGGGTGCAGTCGGTGTCTCTATCTGGAAGTTCGGATTCACTGCAGTACTAGAAATCGCCATTGGAGCTTTGGCGACAACCATGATTGCCTCGAGAACACGCTCATGAAGCGGCTAGTTATTTTGGCATCCGGCAATGGCTCACTTGCACAAGCAATTTTCGATGCTGATCTAGCTAACCAGGGAGCAGAAGTGGTTGCACTCATCTGTGACCAACCTGAGGCATATGTCTTACAACGTGCAGAGTTACGCCATATTGAAAGTTACCTGATACCTATGGTTGCTGATCGCGATCTTTGGAATATCGAACTCGAAAATCTGATCGCGGCGCTACGTCCAGATTTAGTTGTTAGCGCAGGATTCATGCGCATACTGCCCGAAGTGATAACCACACGTTTTAAAATCATCAATAGCCATCCAGCGCTTTTGCCAAATTTTCCGGGGGCTCATGCAGTCCGGGATGCTTTGACTGCCGGCGCCAGTGAGACAGGCACAACAATTCACTGGGTTGATGCCGGCATAGATACCGGCGAGGTCATTGCACAAGAGAAAATTGAAATTTTGCCGAGTGATACCGAAGAATCACTTCACGAACGCATTAAGATTATCGAACGCGGTCTCATTGTTGCGACCATCCGCCAGTTAGTGCCTTCCCTGTGATGTTTAATTTGGAGCCATGAGAATGTCAGATCGCAAACCAATTCGCCGCGCATTGCTAAGCGTCTACGACAAAGATCGTCTGCTTGAACTCGGACAAGTACTCGCAGATGCCGGGGTCGAAATTCTCTCAACTGGTTCAACTGCAAAAACTTTGGCAGATGCTGGTATCGCAGTTACCGAAGTAAGTAGCTATACAGGATTCCCCGAGATTATGGGTGGTCGCGTAAAGACTCTTCACCCACGCGTGCATTCAGGAATTCTGGCTGATCAGAATAATCCTGACCACCTTGCTGCCATTAAAGAGCTTGATATCGAACCATTTGATTTAGTTGTAATTAATCTCTACCCATTCTTAAAAACTATTATGTCTGGCGCAAACTTTGCAGACTCAATCGAACAAATTGATATCGGTGGTCCTTCAATGTTGCGCGGTGCGGCTAAAAACCATGGCTCTGTCGCTGTTCTGTGTCACGAGCACCAATATGACGCTGCAATTGAGGCAATTAAGGCAGGTGGATTCACTGCTGATGAGCGTAAGACTCTCGCCCTAGAAGTGTTTCGCACGACAGCTGAATACGATCTCACAATTGCAAGTTGGCTCGGTACAACAATTTCAATGGAGATGCCTGATTGGCTCGGACTTATTTGGAAGCGTGAAAACACTCTGCGCTATGGCGAGAATCCCCATCAGCAGGCAGCAATTTATCGTGGTGGTCCTCCGGGAATCGTTAGCGCAGTTCAATCGCATGGCAAAGAAATGTCATTCAATAATTACACCGATGCAGATGCAGCTTGGCGAGCAGCCCTTGATCACTCAGATCCTTGCGTTGCAATTATCAAGCATGCAAATCCATGTGGCATTGCAATAGGTGTCGATATCGCTGACGCATATAAGAAAGCACATTTATGTGACCCGGTATCGGCATTCGGTGGAGTTGTTGCTGCCAATCGCACAGTGACCGTTGCAATGGCAGAGCCTCTCTCACAGATTTTTACCGAAGTCATCATCGCACCTGATTACGAACCAGCTGCTTTAGAAATATTGATGAAGAAGCCATCTATCCGAATTCTTACCAATCCAATTACTCGAATTTCGCCATTAGAAATCAGACCTGTCTCAGGTGGTGTCTTAGTACAACAAACAGATCTCATAAATGCCGATGGTGATGATGTAAATAATTGGAAGCAAGTCACTGGAGCACCTGTAGCACCAGCTGTTTTAGCTGACCTTCAATTCGCATGGCGTGCAGTTCGAGCAGTAAAGAGCAATGCAATCTTGCTTGCTCATGATGGTGCGGCGGTAGGTATTGGAATGGGACAAGTTAATCGCGTTGATTCTGCAAAGCTTGCTGTTGATCGTGCAGGCGATCGCGTGAAGGCAAGCGTTGCTGCATCAGATGCGTTTTTCCCATTTGCCGACGGTCTAGAAATTCTTACCAATGCCGGTGTGGCTGCAATCGTTCAACCAGGTGGCTCAGTTCGCGATGAAGAAGTAATAGCTGCTGCGCAAAAGGCAGGAATTGCAATGTTCTTTACCGGCACAAGACACTTTTCACACGCTTGATTTACTAATAGATAAGGTTTGCTCATGAGCGCACAGATTCTAGATGGCAAGGCTTTAGCGGCCTCGGTTAAAAAGGACCTTGCGGCTCGCACCTCTGCACTCCAAGCCAAGGGAATTACGCCGGGACTTGGCACAGTTTTAGTAGGAGATGATCCCGGATCGCATTCGTATGTTGGTGGCAAGCATCGCGATTGCCAAGAAGTTGGAATTAATTCAATCCGCGTAGATCTACCTGAGAGCGCTACGCAGGCAGATATTCTTGCTGCGATTCGCGATTTAAATAACGCTAAGGAATGTACTGGCTATATCGTGCAGCTTCCGTTACCTCGAGGAATTGATACTCAGGTAATCCTTGAAGCAATTGATCCAGAAAAAGATGCAGATGGATTACACCCAATGAATTTAGGAAGACTCGTTGCTGGTTATGATGCACCACTTCCTTGCACGCCTCGTGGAATCGTTGAACTTCTCAATCACTACAACGTTGCATTAAATGGTGCAGAAGTAGTCGTCATCGGTCGTGGTCTCACAGTTGGTCGGCCACTTGGATTGTTGCTCACGCGCAAGCAAGAAAACGCTACTGTGACTTTGACACATACCGGTACAAAAGATTTGCTTTCGCATACTCGTCGCGCAGATATTGTCGTCGCCGCAATTGGTCAGGCACATTTCTTAAAACCGGAGATGATAAAACCAGGTGCAGCAGTTCTCGACGTTGGAATTTCACGTACCGATGCAGGTCTGCTCGGTGACATTGATCCGCGAGTAAATGAAGTTGCTTCATGGATCGCGCCGATGCCGGGCGGAGTCGGACCTATGACTCGTGCAATGCTGCTAACAAATGTGGTTGATGCATGCGAGCGATAACACTTTTTCAGCGGCGAGTAGCTGCGGCGCTAATAATCGTTGGAGTCGGTGTCGGCGTATTTGGCGCAGTTCGCTCCGGCTCAATTTTGATTGCTCTCGGAACCGGGATAATTGCCCTTGCACAGTGGGGGCGGTCTTCGGGACGCCGCCGAATTATTGAGACTTACTTCCCTCTAGCCTTAGCGGGGGTGCTCTTCACCCTGGCAATCGCTCTACCAAAAGGGTTGTAGAGTTATCTCGACGTCAAGATAACTCATGTATCGACAAGGATAGGACGCATCAATGTCAAAGAAGGTCACCGTTGTAGGTGCAGGATTTTACGGATCAACTACAGCTCTTCGTTTAGCTGAGTACAACATTTTCGATGAGGTAGTTCTTACCGACATCGTCGAAGGTAAGCCAGAAGGTCTCGCTCTTGATATGAACCAATCTCGTTCAATCGAAGGCTTTGAGACAAAAATTACCGGCGCAACAACAACTGCTGATGGTGCAGGTTACGAGAA
Source organism: Actinomycetota bacterium (assembly GCA_009699765.1). Classification (GTDB taxonomy): domain Bacteria; phylum Actinomycetota; class Actinomycetes; order Nanopelagicales; family Nanopelagicaceae; genus Planktophila. Next base: position 21,795 of record WLNN01000002.1, on the reverse strand, counting down.
GACAGCTAATTCAGATGTAGTTGTAATTACTGCGGGACTTCCACGTAAGCCGGGCATGAGCCGCATGGATCTCATAGGTGTTAATGCTGGAATCGTTCGTGGTGTAGCAGAGAACATTGCAAAGCATTCACCTAATGCAGTCATCATCGTGGTCTCTAATCCACTTGATGAAATGACAGCATTGGCACAACTTGCAACTAACTTTCCAAAGAATCGCGTGATGGGTCAAGCAGGAATGCTCGACACTGCGCGCTTTACTAATTTTGTTGCTGAGAAGCTCGGTGTTGCAGTTAGTTCAGTGAAGACTCTTACCTTGGGCTCACACGGCGACACAATGGTTCCAGTTCCAAGTCGTTGCACAGTTGATGGCAAGCCACTTTCTGAAAAGTTATCTCAAGCAGAAATTGATGAACTCGTTGATCGCACTCGCAATGGTGGAGCAGAAGTCGTTGCACTTTTGAAGACAGGATCTGCTTACTACGCCCCATCTGCAGCGGCTGCTCGTATGGCAAAGGCTGTCATTGAAGATTCTGGTGCTGTAATGCCTGTCTGCGCATGGGTTGATGGCGAATACGGAATCACTGGTGTTTATCTCGGCGTTGAAGCTGAGATTGGTAAGAGTGGTATCCGTAAGGTTGTTGAAAGCAAGCTCACAGATTCTGAGGTTGCATCGCTGAAAGAAGCTGCGGAAGCGGTTCGCGCAAAGCAAGCAGACGTTCAAGCACTGTAAAAACTCTTTAATTCAAGGCTAATCAGGAGAAGAAAATGTCAAAGATCAAAGTATCAGGAACAGTTGTAGAGCTCGACGGTGATGAGATGACCCGCATTATGTGGCAGTTCATCAAAGATAAGTTGATTTTGCCTTATCTCGACGTCAATCTTGAGTACTACGACCTCGGTATGGAGCATCGTGATGCAACAGATGACCAGGTAACTATTGATTCCGCTAAAGCTATTCAAAAGCACGGCGTTGGCATCAAATGCGCAACTATCACTCCTGATGAGGCTCGCGTTGAAGAGTTTGGGCTAAAGAAGATGTGGAAGTCTCCTAACGGAACAATCCGCAACATTCTTGGTGGAGTAATTTTCCGCGAGCCAATCATCATCTCAAACGTTCCGCGTTTGGTTCCACACTGGACTAAGCCAATCGTTATCGGCCGCCACGCTTTTGGTGATCAGTACAAAGCAACAGATTTCCGCGTTCCAGGAAAAGGAAAGCTGACACTCTCATTCGTTCCAGAAGATGGCTCAACGCCAATCACTCACGAAGTTTTTGATTTTCAATCATCAGGTGTAGCACTTGCTATGTACAACGTTGATGATTCAATTCGCGACTTTGCTCGCGCATCACTTAACTATGGCTTGCTCCGTAAGTTCCCGGTTTATCTCTCAACAAAGAACACAATTCTTAAGGCATACGACGGGCGTTTCAAAGATATCTTTGAAGAGATTTACCAAGCAGAGTTCAAGACTGCATTTGATGCAGCCGGAATCTGGTACGAGCACCGCCTCATTGATGACATGGTTGCTATGTCACTTCGTATGGAGGGTGGATACGTTTGGGCATGTAAGAACTACGACGGTGACGTTCAATCAGATACCGTGGCACAGGGTTATGGCTCACTCGGTTTGATGACATCAGTTCTTATGACACCAGATGGAAAAGTTTGCGAGTCTGAGGCTGCTCACGGAACCGTGACACGTCACTACCGCGATCATCAGGCAGGTAAGGCAACCTCAACAAATCCAATCGCATCAATCTTCGCTTGGACACAGGGACTTGCACACCGTGCAAAGCTTGATAACAACTCTGAACTCGCTAAATTCACGCAGACTCTAGAGCAGGTATGTATTCAGACTGTTGAAGAAGGAAAGATGACCAAAGATCTCGCGCTCTTGATCTCTAAGGATGCTCCTTACCAAACAACGCAAGAGTTCTTAGCTTCAATTGATGAAAACTTGAAGAAGGCTATGGCTTAACCGCCATAGCATTTCTACTCATTAATGAAAAGCAAGATAAGAGTTTCCAAAAAAATAGTTTGGTCACTCATAGCTCTGGCAATCGTTGCTGTAGTTGCTGGCGCTTTCTCTTCGCCAGAGATGAACAAGGACGATCAAGAATTTATCATTCATAGTAATTAATGTATTTACCACAATACCTTCTATATAATTTTAATTATGGATGCAACTAAATTACTAAGGCATATGGCCTGGGCTAATCAGGAGATTCTTACTAAGGTCTCAGAACTCCCAGATGAGGCTCTCGATTCATACATGGTCAATCCCGAATGGACTGCACGTGAGATCATCCATCACATTATTCGATCGGCTCATTTCTATGGCTATCGCCTAAAAATTAATTCACTCGAAGATTTACAGATTGGCGAGCAAGATAGAGCTCGATACATCGAAAGTGAATTAATTCCAAAGACGAGTGCTGATGTGAAATCTGTTCTGCCTACTTTGCTAACTGCAGATGAAGATTTAGTCGCAGAGTCAATGCATCCGGATGGAACTGTCTATCGTGAGTGGGAGGGCAAAATTATTGCTCGCAAACGTTCAACAGTTATTTCTCAAGCAATCCATCACGCGACCGAGCATCGTGCGCAACTAATTTCAGCTCTTGAATTTCGTGGCTTCAATACGATTAGCCTTGATGATTATGACCTGTGGGCCTACGCCGAAACTATTGGAGAATAAGAAAAGCCCCGCCGGATTACCGATGGGGCTTTTCTTATATTGATTCTTATTAGTTAATACGAGCACCAGTTGCTGCGTCAAATAGATGAACAGCGTTACCAATATTGGCTACTGTCACAGTCTGACCTGGCTTTGGTGGGTTCTTTGGATCCCAGCGAACAATTACCTGTGCGCCTTCATCTGTTGAGTTAGCAAACTGAACATTTGTATCAGCAGGCTTTCCATAAACAAATGCATCTGATCCAAGCTCTTCAACAACTTCAACAAGAACGTGGAAGCCAGTCTCTGCAGGAACCCATCCTTCTGGACGGATACCAACGATTACTGATGAACCAGCTGATGCAGGTACATCGATATTGAGATCGCCCATCTGAGCTTTGCCACCTGAGACAGGTGCAATAAGCAAGTTCATTGCAGGAGATCCGATAAAGCCGGCAACGAATGCATTTGCTGGCTTATCATAAAGATTACGTGGTGTGTCTACCTGCTGTAGGAGACCATCCTTAAGAACTGCAACGCGATCACCCATGGTCATAGCTTCAACCTGGTCGTGAGTTACATAAACAGTTGTGATTCCGAGGCGACGCTGAAGCGCTGCAATCTGAGTACGTGTTGCAACGCGAAGCTTTGCATCAAGGTTAGAGAGAGGCTCATCCATTAAGAAGACCTGTGGTTCGCGAACGATTGCGCGACCCATAGCAACGCGCTGACGCTGACCGCCAGAAAGTGCCTTTGGCTTACGCTCGAGATAGAGCTCGAGGTCAAGAAGCTTTGCAGCATCGCGAACACGCTTCTCGCGTTCTGCCTTATCGACGCCTGCGATCTTGAGTGCAAAGCCCATATTCTCTGCAACTGTCATGTGTGGGTACAACGCATATGACTGGAAAACCATTGCGATGTCGCGATCCTTTGGTGCAACGTTTGTAACGTCACGATCGCCGATGAGAATACGACCACCATCGATCTCCTCAAGACCAGCCAACATACGAAGTGATGTGGACTTTCCGCAACCTGATGGACCAACAAGAACAAGGAACTCGCCATCTGCGACGGTGAGGTTGAGCTTGTCTACAGCAGGTGCTGTTGTGCCTGGGTAGATACGTGATGCATTTTCGAATACAACTGATGCCATTTTTCTTCCTTATCCGGGCAGGTACGTGCCCGACGTTCCGAGGGTAAGGCGCTGGCCGGTTGGCCAACGGGGCAAGATTAGCCTTACGTAGACCAAGAAGGAAGTCGCTCGCTAGACTTATCTCACTATGGACCCACACCCGAGCGGCTCGTTGATCTCAGCAGTTCTCATCGTTCTAGCCCTAATTCTTGTAGCTGGCCTCTTTGTAGCCGCTGAAATAGCCCAAATCTCCCTTCGCGAGAGCCAGGTCAAACAGATGGCTCTGCGTGGAAAAAGGGGAGCTCGCGTAGCAAAGTTAGCTTCTAACCCGAACAGACTTTTAGCGGCCGCCCAGGTCGGTGTCACATTCTGTGGTTTTCTTTCGGCGGCTCTAGGTGCAGAAAAACTTGGAGTCCATTTCATTCCTTGGCTAGTTGATCAAGGTATATCTGAGAGATCAGCAAGCACGATTTCTCTCGTAACAGTGACGATTGTGATTGCGTATATATCACTCGTTTTAGGTGAGTTGGTACCAAAGCGATTAGCACTCTTTCGCACCGAGCCAATTGCACTCTGGTCTGCTGCTTCTGTCGATCTCATCGCAAATATATTTCGCCCGATTATTTGGCTGCTCTCCAAATCCACCGATCAAGTAGTACGCCTCTTCGGAATTGATCCCAAGGAACAACGTGAGCAGATGTCAGAAGAAGAACTCCTTGATCTTGTTGCAGGACATGCTGCTCTTACTGATGAAGAACGTGACATAGTTGAGGAAGTCTTTAACGCCTCAGAGCGACAAGTTCATGAAGTTATGGTTCCTCGCACTGAAGTGGATTTCATTGACGGCTCTTTAACAATCGCGAAAGCTATGGCGCTCGCATCAGAGAAGGCACATTCTCGCTATCCGGTGGTTCGTGGATCATCTGATGAAGTCATTGGATTTATTCACGTACGTGACTTAATTGATCCGTCACTTGTAAACTCTCAAGCAAAGATTCAAGAGCTAAGCAGAAGCATCATGTTCTTGCCTGGCACAAAGGGTGTTCTGCCGGCGCTGACAGAGATGCGAGCACAACGTCAGCACCTGGCGATCGTTTTAGATGAGTACGGCGGAACCGATGGAATCGTAACCATGGAAGATCTCGTTGAGTGTTTGATTGGCGATATCCGTGATGAATACGACGAAGACGAGCAAGATCTCTCGTCTGAATCTCGCACCAGTGATTTTGAGGTCGATGGCCTCATTTCGCTCGAGGATTTGAGCGAGCAAGCAGGGGTCGATATTCCTGAGGGCCCATATGAAACTCTGAGCGGGTATGTAATGCACTTCCTTGGACGTATTCCTGTCGAGGGTGACCTACTCAACGTCAATGGAATTCGAATCACTGTGGTTTCTATGGAAGGAAAGCGCGTAGGGCGACTTCTGATTTCTAGAAGCTAGCGAGCCATTAGAGGCAGACGTGCGAGAATGACGCTATGAGCAAGAAGCGGGTCCTCTCAGGAATTCAGCCAACCAGCGATTCCTTCCACCTTGGCAATTATCTCGGTGCAGTAAAGCAATGGGTCGAGCTTCAAGATGGCCATGATGCTTTTTACTGCATCGTCGATCTTCATGCTCTCACTGTAGAAACAGACCCAGCACTTTTGCGCAAGCGCACATTAATGTCGGCGGCACAATTGCTAGCACTTGGAATCTCTCCAGATAAATCAACTCTCTTTGTGCAATCTCAAGTTCCGCAACACAATCAATTAGGTTGGATTATGGAGTGCGTGACTGGTTTCGGTGAAGCCAGTCGCATGACGCAATTTAAAGATAAATCCTCTAAATCTGGAGCAGATGCCGCACGCGTGGGTTTATTTACATATCCGATGTTGATGGCTGCAGATATTTTGCTTTATCAAACACATCTAGTTCCGGTGGGCGAAGATCAACGTCAGCACATCGAACTAACAAGAGATATTGCCGGACGATTTAATACCCGCTACGGCCAAACTTTTCAGATCCCAGAAGGTTTTATTTTGAAACAAGGCGCAAAGATTTATGACATACAGGACCCAACATCAAAGATGAGTAAATCAGCAGGCAGCGCCTCTGGACTCATCGATATTCTCGATGCACCAGAAGTTAATCTCAAAAAGTTTAAGAGCGCCGTGACCGATGCAGGACGCGAAGTTAAATTTGATTCAGTTGAAAAGCCAGGTATTAGCAACTTGCTAACCATCCACTCTGCACTCTCAGGCAAGGGTATTTCTGAGCTTGAGAGTGAATTCGATGGCAAAGGCTACGGAGATTTCAAATCAGCTGTCGCAGAAGTGGTTGTTGAATACTTCCGGCCAATTCGCGCTCATGCTCTTGAGCTTTTAGAAGATGAAGCTCATCTCTTAAAGATTCTCCACCAGGGGTCAGAGAAGGCTCGTGAAGTCGCACAAACAACTTTAGCTGCGACATACAACAACCTAGGGGTAGTTCTCTAATGAAGATACGTGCATTATTGAGCGCAGTTGTAATGATTGGCGCAGCAATGATTGCGACGCCTTCTTATGCCAACTCTCTTAGCATTGGTATTGCCTATGACATCGGTGGTCGTGGGGATCGCTCATTTAACGATGCCGCAGCTGTAGGTCTAGAGAAAGCCCAGAAAAAATTCTCTTTCTCAGTTGAACCGGTTGTAACTGATGGAACAACTGTTGATCGTGACCGTCGCCTTCGCTCGCTCATAGCCAAGAATTGCAATCCAATTATTGTTGTCGGAAATGGCTACGCACCAACATTGCAAGCTTTGGCAATTGAATTTCCAAATACCCAATTTGCAATTCTAAATGACGCAACTATTGACGCACTCAATGTGACGTCACTTGTATTTTCAGATACTCAGGGCGCTTACCTGGCTGGCTTTAGCGCCGCACTTGCCTCCAAGAGCGGCAAAGTTGCAATGGTTGGTGCAACAAATCAGGCAGATCTTTTTCGTAATGGTTTTGCTCAAGGGGTTATTGATTCAAAGAAATCTGTAACTTCACTTATCCAATATGCCAACGGTTCCTCTTCGACTGCAACAAGGCAAGCTATGGATGCCGGAGCTGACGTTATCTTCATAGCTCGTCCGGGCTCTAATTCAGAGATTTTCAACCTCATTGTCGCGCGTAATAAAGCAAAGGCAAAGATTAAGAATTATAAGCAAGTCGGAATGATTGCTATTGAGCCTGATCAATACCTGACAGTTACTAGTACAACCAAGAAATTCCTTTATGCAGTCGTTGTGAAGCATGTGGATAAGGCCATGTATGACGTGATTGCAAAGGCAGTCTCTGGACAGCAGTATCTAGATGTTCTTGATGAGAATGTCGGAATCTATGGTCATCGCTACACGGTAGATGACGGAGGAATTACGCTTACTACTTATTTACCCGCACTTAGCGCGGCAAATGGATTGATTAATTCAGCGGCTACTCAAGCTTCTAAAATTACTAATTAACTTTATTTTGTAGCAAATTTTCTGAAGTTATTTTGACAAGAAATCTTTAAGCGGTCCGCGAAGTTCATTTATAAGTAGATCAGCTTCGTCTGCAGATTTTGTAATCACTTCGATGTAACACTTCAACTTCGCCTCAGTGCCAGATGGTCGAATAATGATTCTGATTCCACCAGCAAGCCAGAGTCGCAATCCATCAGTTGGTGGAAGCCCATTAGTAGGTGCTGCAAGGTCATCTATGCCTTCGACGGCGCGCCCTGCTATCTCGCGAGGGGGAGTAGAGCGAAGAGAGGCCAGTAGGCGAGTAATAGCGCCCATATCTGAGACACGAATAGAAATCTGCTCGGTTCCATGAAAGCCATGACGATCCCAAACTTCATCGAGCAAATTACTTAAGGTCAATCCATCTCGCTTTAGATCCATAGCAATTTGGGTGAGAAAAAGAGCGGCAGAGATTCCATCTTTATCATTTACCGTCTCCGAATCGACTGCATATCCGATAGCTTCTTCATAACCAAAGGCGAGATCCTCAATCTTTGCAAGCCATTTAAAACCAGTTAAGACCTCCTGAAAATCAACGCCGTAATACGCAGCAATTTTGCGGAGTGCAGATGATGAAACTATTGAATTACCCATACTTCCTTCTGGGTGAGTGCGAGCAATCCATTCACCGAAGATCACTCCAAGCTCATCACCGCGGAGCATTCGCCATCCACCTTTAGGGTCATTTATTGCAGCAGCACAGCGATCGGCATCAGGATCATTTGCGATAACTAAATCCGCACCGAAATCTCGCGCCTTAGCAAGTGCTAAATCTATTGCACCGGGTTCTTCAGGATTAGGGAAAGCTACAGTTGGAAAATCTGGATCCGGAGCACATTGTTCGTCAACCAAAATGAGAGTTGCAAAGCCGGCATGATTAAAAACTCTCTGAATCGTTTCTGTTCCGACACCGTGCATCGCTGTGTAAACAACTTTGATATCACCGGGACGTGGAGCTAATTTTATTGTCCGCTGAATATATTCAGTGATTACTTCTTCACCCAAGATGGTCCATTTTGTTCCGCGGGGGAGCGATTTGAGAGAAGTTACTGCAGCAATCTCTGATGCAATAAACCCATCGGTCGGATTGATAATTTGAGATGAAGCATAAGCAATTCCATCTGCCTCTGGTCCGATATATACCTTGTAGCCGTTATCTTGTGGTGGGTTATGGCTTGCTGTAACCATAATTCCGACATCGCATTTAAGTCGTGATGTTGCAAAGGCAAGAACCGGTGTGGGTAGTGGACGTGGAAGGATAAAGACTTCCATGCCAGCACCACTTAATATTTCTGCAGATTCAAAGGTGTAATCCTCTGATCCGTAACGTGCATCGCGACCAATAACTACCGAAGTCATTCCGCGCTTCTTCATATATGAAGCAATGCCTGCCGCGGTACGCCCTACGACAGCGCGATTCATGCATGATGGACCAGCGCCAATTGGGCCGCGCAGTCCAGCAGTTCCGAATTGAAGGAAGCCGTTAAAGAGTGGCTTTAGCGCTGCTTCATCATCCGCATCCAGGTATGCCTGCAATTGTGCAGCTGTTACTGGATCTGGATCATCAGCAATCCATGCAGTAACTTCTTCAATAAGTGATGGATTCATATAAGCAGATTACTCGAGTTAGATAAGTTTCGGAATTGTATTTTTAAGAAGAGCGCCCATTCGACTGGCAGCCGCCTTGCCGGCAGCAATTACTTCTTCGTGGTTGAGTTTTTCACCAGTCATTCCTGCCGCAGCATTTGAGACAAGGGAGATTCCGAGAACTTCGGCGCCCATGGCATGTGCAGCGATCGCTTCCGGAACAGTGGACATTCCAACAAGGTCCGCACCGATAGTGCGCATCATTAAAATTTCTGCAGGAGTCTCGTAGGTAGGTCCACGCCAATGCACATAGACGCCCTCTTGTAGAGATGAATCTTCACGGCGAACAATCTCGCGAATGCGCTTGCTATACAGATCGGTGAGATCGACAAAAGTTGCACCAGAGAGTGGAGACTGTGCAGTAAGAGAGATGTGATCACGAATCAAAACTGGTTCGCCGACTTTGTATTTTGCATTGATACCGCCACATGCATTTGTCAGAACAATTACCTTGCAGCCCGCTTTTACTGCAGTACGGACGTTATGCACGACCGGCTCCATTCCTTTGCCCTCATAAAGGTGAGTGCGACCAAGAAAGACGAGAGCACGAATTGTTTTGCCTTCGGATTCAATTTCATAAGATCGAACTTTTCCTGAGTGACCTTCTACGGCAGGCGCCTCAAAGCCAGTAATTTCATGGGCATCACATTCGTATGCAGGAGTACCAAGAGCGTCGCACGCTGTTACCCAGCCAGAGCCCATTACAAGTGCAACATCGTGAGATGCCGCACCTGTGCGAGATGCGATTTCAGATGCAGCTTGTGTTGCTGCCGCCATTGGATCTTTGTAGAGAAGTTCGGTTGAGGTCATGCCTCAATAATGTCACAGAGAATGGAGCCACTAGAAACTGTCTCGCCGACAACTGCCTTTAAGTTCTTAATCACACCACTCTTATGGGCATTTAGTGGCTGTTCCATCTTCATCGCCTCAAGAACGATTACTAAATCTCCAGCCTCAACGCTCTGACCTTCGATGACGGCAATCTTTACGACGGTGCCCTGCATAGGGCTAGGAAGACCATCTCCAGCAGCGCCAGCGGCGGAAGCTTGCTTTGCTCGGTGACGCTTTACGACTGGTTCTGGTGCATGAACAAGAATTTCAAATCGCTTTCCATTCACCTCTGCAACTAATTTTTCTGTGGCAGCAGTCGTCTGAATATCTAGCTCACCTATTGAAAACGCAGGAATCTCATTTACGAATTCATTTTCGATATAACTTGTGTAGACCTTAAATACCTCGGTGTAGTTTGGATCATCAACAATTGCTCGATGGAATGGAATTGCGGTTGCGAGACCTTCAATCTCAAACTCAGCTAGTGCACGACGTGAACGTTGAATTGCTTCTTCACGAGTTGCGCCGGTCACGATTAATTTTGCAAGGAGTGAATCGAAATTTCCACCTATGACATCTCCCTTGCGGAATCCCGCATCCACACGCACTCCAGGACCAGTTGGTATTTGCCACTCAGTAATGCGCCCAGGCGCTGGAAGAAATGATCGGCCAGGATCTTCACCGTTAATACGGAACTCAATCGAGTGTCCGCGAACTATTGGATCTTCAAAACCCAGAGGTTCTCCCATCGCAATTCTAAATTGCTGGCGCACCAAGTCGATTCCAGTCACCTCTTCAGAGACTGGGTGCTCAACTTGAAGTCTTGTATTGACCTCAAGGAAAGAGATGGTTCCGTCGAGACCAACTAAAAATTCGCAGGTGCCTGCGCCAACGTAGCCAGCTTCTTTCATAATCGCCTTTGATGAGCGATAAAGCTCTGCATTCTGTTCATCAGTCAGAAATGGTGCTGGCGCCTCTTCAACTAACTTCTGGTGACGTCGCTGTAAGGAACAATCACGAGTCGATACAACTACAGCATGACCGAATTTATCGGCAAGAACTTGAGTCTCTACGTGACGTGGTTTATCGAGGTAGCGTTCTACGAAGCACTCTCCGCGCCCAAAACCTGCAATTGCTTCACGTACAGCAGATGCATAAAGCTCTGGAATTTCTTCTAGATTACGTGCAACTTTGAGACCTCGACCACCGCCACCAAAGGCAGCTTTAATTGCGACAGGTAATCCAAACTCTTTTGCGAATGCAACTACTTCATCAGCAGTTTCAACGGGATCTTTGGTGCCTGCAACAAGTGGAGCACCAGCTGCGGCTGCAATTCGACGTGCTGAAACTTTATCTCCAAGAGCACTAATTGCAGCAGGGGAAGGACCAATCCAGATTAATCCGGCATCAATTACAGCCTGCGCAAAATTCGCGTTCTCAGATAAGAACCCGTACCCAGGGTGCACTGCATCTGCACCTGCTTTTTTGGCGAGGTTAATAATTTTTGGAATATTAAGGTAAGTATCTTTTGCGACCGTTCCATCTAAAGAATAAGCAAAGTCAGCGCTCTTCACATGAAGGGCGTCGCGATCTTCCTCAGAATACATGGCAACAGACTCGAGGCCGTGGTCCTTGCAGGCACGAATAACACGAAGTGCGATTTCGCCTCTATTTGCTATCAGTACGCGTTTCATCGCATCTCCTTTACTTGCGGCCAAGAATATCCAAGTTGCTTCATTGCTTTAAGAAGAAAAGGCATCGATAGCCCAACAACATTGGTGTAATCGCCCTCAATTACTGGAATAAACGGAGAGCCAAATCCATCAAGAGTGAATCCGCCTGCAACATGTAGCGGCTCACCAGATGCCACGTAGTCAGCTATCTCTACATCGCTCATATCTGTGAAAGTAACTTTTGTAGTTACGCGATCTGCAATTTCGATTCCTTGCGCAGTGTCGATGATGCAATGACCGGTATGAAGCAAACCAGTGCGGCCGCTTATTTTCTTGGCTCGCTCGATAGCAATTTCAGGAGTACCAGGCTTACCAAAAGAGACTCCATCAACATCAAATGTTGAATCGCATCCAATAATGATTGCAGGGTAATCAATCTTCTCTCGCACAGTGTGGGCTTTTGAAATCGCAAGCGCAATCACCATATCTGAGGGTGTCATTGAGTTAAAGAACTCTGTCTCCTCATCAACATGGCTTACCAAAACGGTTGGAGTAATTCCCGCACCTTCGAGCAATCGGCGGCGTGAAGTAGATTGTGAAGCAAGAACGATACGTGGCATTAATCGAACTTTCTTGCGCCGAATGTCACCTGATGAGGCAAAGGCTGGCGTAATTGTGGAAGTCCGAAGATGCTCCGTTTGATCACAGGCTTCAACTCAACCTTTTTGTGATTGGCAAGTACAACTTGAAGGGCAATTAACTCTTCTTCTGTTGGGTGCCCTGACGCAACTGTAAATTTCATTTATAGCGGAATATTTCCGTGCTTGCGCGCAGGCAAGATATCGCGCTTTGTTTTCAAAGTCCGGAAGGCTTTTGTGATGTATTGGCGTGACTCCTCAGGTTCGATCACGCTATCAATTGTTCCGCGCTCTGCAGCAAGATAAGGATTTGAGAATTTCTCGGTGTAATCCTCAACTAATTCTTTGCGAGTGGCATCAACATTTTTTGACTCTGCAATTTCCTTGCGATACAAAATATTTACAGCACCTTGAGCACCCATTACGGCGATTTCAGCGCTTGGCCAAGCGAAGTTAATATCACTACCGAGGTACTTAGAGCCCATGACGATAAAAGCTCCACCGTAGGCTTTTCGGGTAATGAGAGTTACAAGTGGAACAGATGCTTCAGCGTAGGCATAGAGCAATTTTGCTCCGCGGCGAATGATGCCATTCCACTCTTGCTCTGTACCAGGCAAGAATCCAGGTACATCTACAAGGGTAAGAATTGGAATATTAAACGCATCGCAGAATCGCAAGAATCGAGCGGCTTTCTCTGATGAATTAATATCTAAAGTTCCAGCTAATTGTGCTGGCTGGTTAGCGATTATTCCAATTGATTGACCTTCAATTCGTGCAAAGCCAACAACTATATTTGGCGCATATAGAGAATGCACTTCTAGGAATTCGCCTTCATCAACAATAGCTTGAATTAAAACTTTCATATCGTATGGCTGATTCGGGCTATCAGGGATCAAAGTGTTGAGCGCTGTATCCGAAGCCTTCTTCTCAAGTGTTTCAGTAGGAGGCAAAACAGGGGAGCCGTCCATATTATTTGATGGCAAGTACGAGAGAAGTGCTTTCACATAATCAATTGCATCAGCTTCTGAATCAGCCATGTAGTGCGCATTTCCTGATTTTGTGTTGTGAGTGAAAGCTCCACCGAGCTCTTCCATCCCAACATCTTCGCCGGTGACAGTCTTGATTACATCAGGGCCGGTAATAAACATATTTGAAGTCTCCTTCACCATAACAGTGAAGTCAGTCAGTGCTGGAGAGTATGCAGAACCTCCAGCGCATGGGCCAAGGATTAATGAAATTTGAGGAATAACGCCGGATGAGCGAGTGTTTAGCCGGAAGATTTTTCCGTAACCGTTGAGAGATGCAACTCCCTCTTGAATGCGCGCTCCGCCAGAGTCATTGATTCCAATAAGTGGAATCCCTGACTTCAGCGCAAAGTCTGCAATCTTTACAATTTTATCTGCATGAACTTCACCAAGGGAGCCACCAAAGACCGTGAAGTCCTGTGAGTAGAGCGCGATTGGGCGACCATCTACCGTTGCAGTTCCAATTACAACTCCGTCACCGTAGGGACGATTCTTTTCCATGCCGAAATTAGTTGCATGGTGGCGAGCAAACTCATCAATTTCAGTAAAAGAATCTGGATCTACCAGCATCTCAATACGCTCACGTGCAGTCTTTTTGCCTTTGGCATGCTGCTTTTCAACGGCGCGGGCAGATCCTGCGTTAACGGCATCATCAATTCGAGCGCGGAGGTCTTCAATTTTTCCGGCGGTGGTATGCAGATCATGGCTCATGTGCATAAGGTACTAGTCATGGGTATAGATGCGCCAAGAGCGCCACTTGATAAATCACTGCTAACGAAGGAAATCTCGCGGTACTGGCGGGTAAGCGTGGTTGAAGTCACCGGTTCCACTCAAGATGATTTGTTTCAACTCGCGAGTACAGGAACCGCAATTCCTAAAACAATACTTGCAAGCGAATTTCAAAGTAGTGGGCGTGGAAGATTAGATCGAACATTTACAGCTGTACCGATGTCTGCGCTTACATTTTCAATTTACATCGAACCAAAAGCCGATAAGCAAGAGTGGCCATTCCTAACACTACTTGCCGGGCTAAGTGTTCATGAAGCTTTACAACTCTTGGATCCTCAAACTGAAATCAACATTAAGTGGCCAAATGATTTATTGATTGGCGGAAAAAAGTTTGTTGGAATGATTGCGCAAGCAACCAGCAAAGGTGTAGTCCTTGGAATCGGTATTAACGTCGGCATGAGTGAAGATGAGTTGCCAGTTGATAATGCAACTTCACTTGCTATCGAGGGATTTACCGAATTAGACCGCAACGTAATTCTTGCGACAATCATTAACCATTTTGAGATCAATCTTGAAATGTGGGAGAACGACAAGAGCTTTCTCGCTGAATATAGATTTGCATCGGCGACCATCGGCTCAGATGTAGAGGTAACTCTGCCAGACGGCAAGGTTCTCAATTCTCGTGCCGTTGATATCTCGAATACTGGAGCGCTCATACTTGCCAGCGGCGAAGAGGTAACCGTGGGGGATGTCGTTCATCTAAGATAAGCCAGTGAGTAACCGCTTCCCACGTGTTGGAGTTATTGGTGCAGGCCAGCTTGCCCGCATGATGGTGGCTCCAGCAACTGCACTTGGAATCGATCTCCTTCTCTTTGCATCGGATGCAAAAGACTCTGGTGCGCAAATCACACATCACGTAGTTGGTGATTACACCAACCTGGCAGAAGTTTTAGAATTTGCAAAGCAATGCGATGTTATAACTTTCGAGCATGAACTAATTCCATTATCAGTAATTAAAGGTATTGAAGCGGAAGGAATAAAGGTTTATCCAGCATCTTCAGCATTTGTTTATTCACAAGATAAAGCTGCAATGCGCGAAAAGTTAAAAGATTTCCCATCACCACATTCACAGATTGTTCGAGATGTATCAACAGTCTCGGACTTTCCGGTTATTGCTAAAGCGATTAGTGGTGGTTATGACGGCCGTGGGGTTTGGAAAATTAACTCAGCTGAAGAACTTCAGGAAATTCTCAAAAATACTTCTCCATTACTGATTGAAGAGTTAATAGATTTTGATTCAGAGATTGCGGTAATGGTTGCTCGTTCCCCACATGGACAAGCAACTTCATGGGCGCCAGTTGAAACTCTGCAAGAAGATGGAATCTGCATTATGACAATCACTCCCGCGCAGAGCATTTCTCCAGAAGTTGCTGAACGGGCACAGAAGATGGCTTTGGAAATTGCACAAACTGTTGGCGTCGTAGGGGTCATGGCAGTAGAAATGTTTGTTAAGGGTGAAAATCTATTCATCAACGAACTTGCAATGCGTCCACATAACTCTGGTCATTGGTCAATTGAAGGCTCTATTACTTCTCAATTTGAACAACACTTGCGTGCAATCCTTGATCTTCCACTTGGAAGTCCCGCAATGAGCCACGACTTTGCTGTGATGGGAAATGTATTAGGTGGCGAAAAGACTGACATGTATCGCCCATATCTTCACTTGATGGCTCGAACACCGAGCTTGCACTTTCATCAATACAAGAAAGAGGTACGCCTGGGTCGCAAAATCGGTCACGTCACCGCCTGCGGGAATGACCTTCTACACTTAACCCAGGAAGTAGAGCATGCACGCGACTATATGAGCGGAGTAATCGATGAGTGAATTAGTAAATTCCACGGTAGCAATCATTATGGGATCTGACTCTGATTGGCCAGTTATGGAAGCCGCAGCAATAGCACTTGATTCTTTTGGGATTACTTACACTGCAGATGTTGTCTCAGCTCACCGCATGCCAGAAGAGATGGTTGAGTTTGCCAGGACCGCAGCGTCAAAAGGTTACAAAGTAATTATTGCTGGAGCTGGTGGAGCAGCACACCTCCCAGGAATGGTTGCATCACTTACAACGCTTCCAGTAATTGGTGTTCCTGTATCACTTAAGAATCTCGATGGAATGGATTCTCTTCTCTCAATCGTTCAAATGCCTGCAGGTATTCCTGTTGCAACCGTAGGAATCGACAATGCAAAGAATGCAGGAATTCTTGCCGCACGAATAATTGGTTCTGCAGATGCTGTTGTGGCTAAGAAAATTGAAGCTCAACTTTCTGAATTATCTGACGAGGCAAAAGCAAAAGGCGCTCAATTGAGCGCCCGTCGCAATCAGAAAACTGGTTTTTGAATTTATCTCCCGACTTTGTAATTAATCCGTACGTCCAAGTGCATGCACCCGCCATCCAGCATTACGCCAGAGATTGCGATCAAGCATGTTGCGACCATCGATAAGGAACTTCTGTTTAACAAGTTGTCCAATAACTGATGGATCGAGCTCGCGATATTCCTTCCATTCAGTTAAGTGCAAGATTGCATCTGCGCCTTTAACTGCATCGACTACCTTCTCTGCGTAATCAAGGTTCGGGAAGCGCTTTCGAGCAGGTTCGATGCCTTTTGGATCATGGACGACAACTTGAGCGCCTGCCGCTTGTAATTGTGCCGCAATATCTAAAGCGGGGGAATCACGCACATCATCACTATCTGGCTTAAATGTCGCGCCAAGAACTGCAATTTTGTATTGCGTTAAATCTTCTGAGAGATCGGCGCGAACGACATCAATCACGCGTTGACGAGCACGAAGGTTGATGTTGTCGATTTCACGTAGGAACTCAAGTGCCTGATCTGCACCAAGTTCTTGCGCGCGCGCCATAAATGCACGAATATCTTTAGGTAAGCAACCACCACCGAAGCCAATTCCTGCTTGTAAGAAACGACTACCAATACGTGGGTCATATCCAATTGCTTTAGCTAGGACTGTTACGTCACCACCAGCTGCTTCACAAACCTCAGCCATCGCATTGATAAATGAAATCTTTGTAGCAAGGAATGAGTTTGCTGCCACTTTAACAAGCTCTGCAGTTGGGAGATCTGCGCGAATCCAAGGTGTTCCAAGAGCTATAACTGGCTCATAAACTTCCTTGAGGATTTCTTCCGCGCGATCATTTGCAACACCAACAACTAGTCGGTTAGGGGTCAAGGTATCTTCGACTGCGAAACCTTCGCGCAAAAATTCTGGATTCCATGCAAGATCTGCTTGTGGCGCTGTCTCAGCTAATTGATCGCGAAGTCCTTGCGCTGTTCCGACAGGCACTGTTGATTTTCCAACTACGAGCGAGCCATCTTTAAGAAATGGTGCAATCGCTGCAACGGATGACTTGACGTATGTTAGATCTGCAGCAAGTCCATCTTTACTCTGAGGCGTTCCTACGCAAATAAAGTGAACGTCAGCGTCGGCGACTGCAGCAAAATCTGTTGTGAAAGAAAGTCGACCAGTCTTCATCTCTGCCGCAAGTAACGTATCCAGACCCGGCTCGTAGAAAGGAAGCTCGCCTCGCGAGAGAAGCTCAACTTTGTGGGGATCTGTGTCGATACCAACTACTTCAAACCCGAGTGAGGACATACATGCGGCATGGGTCGCGCCGAGATAGCCACAACCAATAACTGAAAGCTTTAGCGTCATACCCGTGAGTCTATTGCAGGGCGCTTATTTATTTGATGCGCAGGGATTTTCTGCTGCGGTATGTGTCTTAAATTTATCGATAGTTGTACTCGAAGGAGAGGCTTTAGGTGACGCAGATGACTTCTCTGCCACGATTTCATCAAGCAGGGCAGTGTCATTTTTGATGCGACTCCATAGGTCTGGAGCCAGAGTTTCATCCCAGATTACAACGGAACCAAGGCCAGGGTAGCGACCATTGGGATCAGAGAGCGGAACGGTCAATGTGCGAACATTTCCAGAAGAAAGATTTCGCATCTGCTTTCCTAGAGTGAGCAAGTCATTTTTGTTGACGCCTTCATCCATCTTTACAGTTGAGATTGTAGCTGTATAGAAATTCGCCAACTTAATTGGATTAAGCAATGTTCCAGAAGAAGTAGCCTTGCGAATAATTGCAGAAACAAATTGTTGCTGACGTTCCATACGTCCGATATCACCACGTCCATCGAAATCACGAGTACGAACAAACTTAAGTGCTTCAACACCGTCGAGAAGATGATTGCCAGCGCTCATTACTAAGTGACTCTTTGGGTCGTTGATATCAACCTTAGAGCAGACTTGAATTCCTCCAAGTGCATCGACAACTCCGACGAATCCAGCAAAACTTACTTCAACATAGTGATCTATTTTTAGTGCAGTCATTCCTTCGATTGTGCGAATTAATAATGGGGCTCCACCAAATGCAAATGCAGCATTTAATTTTCCAGCTCGAGCTGGTATTTCAGATTTGCCATCAGTACTTGTATGCGCGGGAATCGTGACAAGTGTGTCGCGTGGTAGTGAAACAATGTATGCAGCATCTCGACTCTTGCTTATATGTACGAGCAGCATCGTGTCTGAGCGTCCGCCTGCTGCGACCTTCACACCACCAACGCGTAGTTTCTTGATTTGTTCTTTTGTTAAACCTTCGCGGTTATCTGATCCGACGACAAGATAATTAAGAGCTGAATTCACCTTCTCGGGTCGGTCCGATAATCCAGCGAAGACATCGATGCGAGAAATCTGGCCACTGATTTGGCCTAGCCCAAGCCAAGTGATGGCAGAGAGGGCTACAACACCCAAAGAGAGTGATGTAATAATTCGAATCGCGCGCGTTGATTTCACATGCGTAGGGTACTTGGACGATAGCGTTACGGGGTTATGGCGACACAGGAGAATCAAGGGTTAGCTGGCTCACCGTTGCCAGCAGTCTCAGTCATCCTCCCAATTCTCAATGAAGAGCTTTATCTTCGTGACGCAGTTTCCTCAATACTTTCTCAGGATTATCAAGGTGAGTTCGAGGTTGTTCTTGCAGTTGGCCCTTCACGTGATCTGACCCATGAAATTGCAGATGAACTTCACAAAACAGATCCACGAGTAATCGTGGTCGACAATCCATCGGGAAGAACTGCGGCCGGATTAAATGCTGCATTGCAAGCCTCATCAGGCTCGGTAATTGTTCGAGTTGATGGACATGCGCAGATTCCACAGAATTACATCTCCATTGCAGTTGATTTGCTAGCAAAAACTGGCGCAGTCAATGTGGGTGGCATGATGGCAGCAGAGGGCATCACAACATTTGAAAAGGCTGTTGCTGGTGCAATGCGAAGTTCTCTCGGGGTTGGAGCGTCTCGTTTTCACACTGGAGGCGAGGCAGGAGAAGTTGATACTGTTTATTTAGGCGTCTTTCAAAAAGCTGCGCT
This sequence comes from Actinomycetota bacterium, assembly GCA_009699765.1. GTDB lineage: Bacteria > Actinomycetota > Actinomycetes > Nanopelagicales > Nanopelagicaceae > Planktophila. The sequence continues at coordinate 2,480 of WLNN01000002.1, read as the reverse complement.
TCTAGCAATTGGTGGATTTGATGAGCGTTTTACAAGAGCACAGGATTGGGAACTTAATTTCAGGTTGCGAAGCAATGGGGGAAGCATTTATTTTGATCCTCGTTTAGAGGTTACATATCGACCGCGATCAACCATCGGAGCGCTAGCAAAGCAATATTTTGAGTATGGACGTTGGCGTCGAGTTGTTTCTCGCAGACATAAAGGAACAATTAATTACCGTTACCTGGCTCCACCAGTTGCGCTGACTGGATTTCTCCTTTCGCTCGCGATGGGTGCTGTTATTCATGCGATTTTCTTTATTCCAGCTGCGATCTACCTGCTATTTGTTGCAGGTTCATCAATTGCTATTGCTCGTTCGATTTCGCAATACATCTATCTATTGGCAGTAATTCCAACGATGCACTTCGCATGGGGAGCGGGATTTATCACATCACCTAAGAATCTCGTCCCGTCAGAGCGCTAGGGCAGACATTGCTGGGGTAATCTTCCCCATATGACCCAGCCGATTGTTGTCTATGAGCCATTTAAGGCTGGCCTTCCACCGATGCGGGCATATCTTCGCTCGCTATGGCATCGCAGAGCATTTATTTCGGAATTTGCTCGCTCTGAACTTCGTGAACAGAATTTCGGCTCTGTCTTTGGCCAGCTCTGGCTCGTTCTCAATCCACTTTTGCTTTCTGGTGTTTATTTCTTATTGATTTATGTAATTGGCGGAACGAGTGATGCAACGCGTTTTGGGCACTTGACTTCAACCCTCTTCCTTTTTTACTTAATTGCAAACAGTCTTACTGGTGGAGTCAAGGCAATTACATCGGGGCAGAGATTGATTCTCAATACTTCTTTTCCAAGAATTATGTTGCCGATTTCGGCCGTAGTGGTCGCGATATTTAGATTCCTTCCAACTCTTGTAGTTGCATTCGCAATTCACGCAATTTTGGGCCTTCCATATTCGTGGGAAATGCTTTGGGCCTTTCCAATTCTCATGATTGCAATTGTTATGGCACTTGGGATGGCAATTTTGATTTCATGCATAAATGTATATTTCCGCGACATCTCAAGCATGCTCCCATACTTAACTCGCAGTTTGCTTTACTTATCGCCAATTTTATATGAGGCATCAAAGATCTCAGATAGCATCAAACGTTTTGAAGTTGTGAATCCAATTTTTTACTTACTTGATTCTTGGTCCCGGGTTATGGTTCATGGCCTCGCCCCAACGATGGATGGCCTCCTTCACGCCTCACTTTTTGCCTTTGGAATATTTATTGTAGGAACGTATTTTTTCCTATCGAGGGAGCGTGATTTCGCTGTCCGACTTTAGTCATGAGCACACACGGGGCTCTCTCGCCGTTTCAGTTCAAGAACTTGGACTTACTTACACAACTTCTATTGATAAGAAGCCAACTCTAAAAGCTCGATTAAAAACACTCGGACGCGGTAAGAAGCACACTCGCACAGTGCAAGCTCTCAATGAAGTCTCTCTTGATGTGCACTATGGAACAGTTCTAGGAATTATCGGATCGAACGGGGCTGGAAAATCCTCACTTATGCGAGTGATATCTGGAATTGTTCCGCCTACAAGTGGTCGAGTTGAAGTGTATGGAAGTGTCAGCACTTTGCTTGCCCTTGGCGTGGGATTTAATCCTTCGATGACGGGTCGTGAAAATGTTTATTTAGGAGGCTTGGCAGCAGGAATGTCTCAAAGTGAAATCGACGAAAAGTTTGAAGCTATCGCAGATTTCTCCGAGCTTGGCGAAGCAATTGATTCACCAATGCGTACATACTCATCCGGAATGTATGCACGTTTGGCTTTCTCGGTTGCCGCAATAGTCGAGCCCGATATTTTGATTGTTGATGAAGCCCTGAGCACTGGTGATGCGAAATTTAAAGAGAAATCGCTCAATCGAATGAAGGAACTTCGTACAGCAGACCGTGCATTGATTCTGGTGAGTCATGCTCTGGCAACAATTGAGGATCTCTGTAATGAAGTAATTTGGCTCAACAAAGGAAAGTTAATGGCTCGCGGTAAGCCCGCAGAAGTTATTGCGGAGTATCAAAAATTTATGAATGTTGGAAAGAGCGCATCTTCCGATGAGGATGTTTAAGAAGTTACCTAAGCTCCTCGTACTTCTTTTAGTATTTTCATCTATTACTCCTGCACGTGGTGTGGATATTCCTTCAACTTTTTCATTTACAGGTTCTGGATATGGCCATGGCGTCGGAATGAGCCAAATCGGTGCAAGAGAACGTGCGGTGCAAGGCGATAGTGCAACAGCGATTCTTAATTATTACTACAAGGATGTTGTGATTGCACCAGTAGTTGATACCGCAACAATTCGTGTCAATATCGGCCATGCACTTAAGAGCGTAATTTTCTCAACCACATCATCCGGCACTTCATTACAGTTATTTTCAGGTGATGTTCTTATTTCAACAGTTGCGAATAAAAAGAAACTTACACTGTCACTATCTGCTGATGC
>WLNN01000019.1 GCA_009699765.1 Actinomycetota bacterium | reverse complement strand
TTAACAAAAATACTTGCAACCACTTCATTCGAATGCTCACGTGCGATCGAGAAAAGCGATCCGTGACCCGCATGAAGGGCGCCCATTGTGGGAACAAATGCGCAGGCAGAAGGAAGCTCTTGTGCATTTGTTACTACCTTCATGGCTCCAGTCCTTTCAGGTACCGGGCAGACAGTGATGTAAGTCTAAGGTGCTACGGCAGTTGAGACAAAAGTTTGCCGACCTTGCCGTGTGTCAGCAAGATTGCATCAGGATCAATCTCTACCCATGGCTCTAAAACAAATTGACGCTCATGGGCACGTGGATGTGGAAGTAGTAATTCTTCTGCATAACTCAAGATTGTGCCGTATTGGATGAGGTCAAGGTCGATAGTTCGAGGACCCCATTTTTCAATACGTTCTCGGCCAAGAACTTTTTCGATTCCATGTAACAAGGCTAGAAGATCTGATGCAGGTAGCTCTGATTCAGCAATAGCGACAGCGTTGATGTAATCAGGTTGTTCTGGGCCTCCCACAGGCTTGGTCGTGTAATAACTTGAAACAGCTATGACTTCAAGTGATTCTCGCAAGAGAGATACTGCGATATCCATTTGTTCGCGAGGATTACCAATATTTGCACCAAGTGCAATAACTGCTCTCATCGTCTGATTGTTACGGCAATATCCGTAACATTTTCCTTAACCGGAGCTTGTGGTTTATGCACGGTTACAGCTAAAGATTGCACTACTGGAAATTCATTCTTAATTCGATCGGCAATAAATCCCGCTAAACGTTCGATGAGATCAAATGCTTCCCCTTCAATTGCCTCTCTAGCAATTGTTGTGAAGAGACTGTAATCAATCGAATCTTCAAGGCGGTCAGAATTACTTGCTGCAGTGAGGTCGAGATGGATCTCTAGATCGACCGAGAAAACTTGACCATCGCGCTTTTCAAAGTCAAAAACTCCATGATGGCCAAAAGCAGTAACGCCCTTAATGTTGATGCAATCGCTCATCTCTTCACCATCTCTGCATGTGGTTTAACGTTGTGCACACGTACCGCCCAAATTCCTGAACCAATAAGAGATTGTGAAATTGCGAGGGTTCCCTCTTCGCGATCATCTGGTCTTTCTCCCCCGATAAATCTCTTACGCGAATGGCCGATTAGAACTGGATAGCCAAGTGCAATAAATTCATCTAGGTTTTCCAAGATTTCCCAATTGTGCTCTGTATCTTTGGCAAAACCAAGACCAGGATCAAGAATTATATTTTCGCGCTTGATTCCTGCCGCTATCGCTTTATCTAATTGAAAAGTGAGCTCAGAAATCACTTCCTGGACAACATTGTCATATTTTGCGCGTTCATTCATATCTTTTGAGTGCCCACGCCAATGCATAAGTGTGTATTTGCATCCAAGTTCGGCGATGGTTGAAAACATCCGCGCATCAGCAGCGCCACCGCTAACATCATTGACGATAGTTGCCCCTGATTCAACTGCAATCCGAGCGGTAGAAGCACGCATTGTGTCGATACTGATTTCAGCGCCCTTTCCTATGAGCTCTCGAATGACCGGAATTACTCGACGTTGTTCTTCTTCTTCGCTAACACGATCTGCGCCCGGACGAGTGGATTCGCCACCAATATCGATGATATCCACACCATCTTCAATCATCTGAAGACCATGTTGAACTGCTTGTTCGAATATGAAATGTTTTCCGCCATCGGCAAAGGAATCCGGAGTTACATTGAGAATTCCCATTACCAACATTGCAGGACCGCGATTAATTAGGTCTGTTCGTGATGAGGCTGATTGCTTCTGCACGAGTTGCAGGATCGCGTAATGCCCCGCGTACTGCAGAAGTTGTTGTGCGGGCTTGAGATTTGCGCACTCCGCGCATAGACATACATAAATGTTCGCAATCGATAATGACAATGACACCCAGAGGTTTAAGAATCTCTACCATTGCATCAGCAATCTGAGTCGTTAAACGTTCTTGCACTTGTGGGCGACGCGCATAAAGATCTACAAGTCTGGCGACCTTTGATAATCCAGTGATCTTGCCACTTGGAATATATCCAACATGTGCAACGCCATGAAAAGGCGTTAAGTGATGCTCGCAATGCGAGAAGACTTCGATGTCGCGAATAATTACAAGCTCTTCGTGCCCAATATCAAATGTTGTGGTGAGGACATCTTCTGGGCGCTTCCAAAGTCCAGCAAAGTTCTCTGCCAATGCGCGCGCTACTCGTGCTGGAGTTTCTTGCAGACCATCCCGATCTGGATTTTCACCAAGGGCAAGCAAAAGCTCGCGAACTGCTTTCTCGGCACGCTCAGCGTCATATGGTGCGCTTGCGCGACCATCCTCAGGTCCCATTGAAACTGAGTTAATTTCACTCACTCCTGAGTTGCCTTCTTTACGCGACGAGCACGCTTTGGCTTCTCTTCTTCATCTGCTTCTACAACTGGATTAGTTCTTTCAGTAAGTGCAACAGGTGGAATATCAGAAGGTATGCGTGTGAGTGAGCCAGTCCATTTAGGACGTTCTGGCCACATAATTACATTTGAGAAAATCTCTGCGATTTCGTCTTTATTAATTGTCTCTTTCTCAAGCAGAACAATTACCATCGCATCAAGGCTTTCGCGGTTTGCGACCAAAATATCAAAAGCTTCTTGGTGAGCATTTTGAATCATTACGCGAATTTCAGAATCTATAGTCGCTGCAACTGATTCAGAGTAATCACGTTGATGTCCGTATTCGCGTCCTACAAATGGCTGCGATGAATCGGCACCAAGCTTGATTGCGCCAATCGCTTCGGTCATGCCGTATTGAGTAACCATTGCGCGAGCAAGGGCAGTGGCTTTTTCGATGTCATTTGAGGCACCAGTTGATGGATCGTGGAATATGAGTTCTTCGGCAGCGCGACCACCAAGTGAATACGCCAACTGATCGAGTAATTGATTACGAGTAGTTGAGTAGCGATCTTCATCTGGCAGAACCATTGTGTAACCCAGTGCGCGACCACGCGGCATGATTGTGACTTTATGAACTGGATCAGTATGAGGAAGTGCGCGAGCAACAAGTGCGTGACCAGCTTCGTGATAAGCGGTAACACGACGCTCTTCTTCAGACATTAGGCGAGTCTTGCGTTGCGGACCAGCCATAACGCGATCAATGGCTTCATCAAGTTGAGCATTATTAATTGCTTTTTTACCTTCACGAGCAGTTAAGAGCGCTGCTTCATTAAGGACATTAGCTAAATCTGCACCGGTAAAACCAGGTGTGCGGCGCGCATAAGCTACTAAATCAACATCATCAGAGATTGGCTTGTTCTTTGCATGCACCTTAAGGATGTCACCGCGACCCTTGAGGTCTGGGCGATCCACTGGAATCTGACGATCGAAACGACCTGGACGCAATAGCGCTGGGTCTAAAACATCTGGACGGTTTGTTGCTGCAATTAAAATAACTTGTCCATTGGCTTCAAAGCCATCCATCTCTACGAGCAGCTGATTAAGAGTCTGCTCACGTTCATCGTGACCACCACCCATTCCAGTTCCGCGCTGACGTCCGACCGCATCAATTTCATCAACAAAAATTATTGCGGGAGCATTTGCTTTTGCTTGAGCAAAGAGATCGCGAACACGAGCGGCTCCAACACCAACAAACATTTCTACAAAGTCAGAACCCGAGATTGAGTAGAACGGAACTTTTGCTTCGCCAGCTACCGCACGCGCTAGAAGTGTCTTACCTGTTCCGGGAGGGCCAAAGAGCAGAACGCCCTTTGGAATCTTTGCTCCGAGTAATTGATACTTAGTTGGATCTGAGAGGAAATCTTTAATTTCTTCTAACTCTGAAATTGCTTCATCAGCACCCGCAACATCTGCAAAGGTGTTCTGTGGGACATCAGGATTTTGTAACTTTGCACGTGACTTACCAAAGCTAAATACTCGGTTGCCGCCTTGGGCGTTGCTCATCATTAAGAAGAGCAAGAATCCGATTAATAGAAGTGGGCCAAATGAGAAGAGCAGAGATACTAAGAACGACTGCGTTGGGACATCAACATTCCATCCCTTTGCAGGAGGATTAGCTGTTAGCGCATCAATAATTGTTGGCTCTTGGCGAATTACATAAGAGGCTTCAACTTTAGTCGCACCCTTAATTGTCTTTCCGGCCTTGAGAATCAGCTGAATTTTCTGATCTTTATCAATTACCAGCGCCGAATCAACATCAGATTGTGCAATTGCATCGAGTGCCTGAGAAGTTCCAATTACCGTGTATCGATTTGAGGCACTCGTGATTTGACCAAAGATAGAGACTGCAAAAATAGCTACAACAATCCAGAAAAGCGGACCGCGCAATATTTTTTGCGAGCGAGTTTTCGGCTCATTCTTTCCAGCTGGCTTTTGCTGCTTAGAAGAATTCATCTTCTTGAGTGGGTTGTTCAACTTCTTTTTATCGTTGCTCATTAATTTTCCTTATTCGTACATGTGCTTAGCGAGCACACCGATAAAGGAAAGATTGCGGTACTTCTCATCAAAATCTAATCCATAACCAACTACGAAATCTTTAGGAATATCAAAGCCAACATATTTGCAATGTACTTCGACTTTTGCTGCCTCTGGCTTGCGAAGGATTGCAAGAATTTGCACATCAGCTGCACCCCGTGAAAGCAGGTTTGCCTTTAGCCAAGAAAGTGTGAGACCTGAATCAACGATATCTTCAACGATTAAGACATTGCGTCCAGTGATGTCGCGATCGAGATCTTTCAAAATACGCACAACGCCAGAAGACTTTGTACCTGAACCGTAAGATGAAACAGCCATCCAATCCATCTCGATGTGGCGTTGCATTGCGCGAGTTAGATCTGCCATCGCCATAACTGCGCCCTTAAGAACACCAACAAGAAGTAAATCTCTATCTGCGTAATCAGCATCTACTTGAGCCGCTAGCTCGGCTACGCGAGTTTTGAGTTGTTCTTCTGTTGCGATAACACGCTCTACATCGGTTCCGACTGCTGATAAATCCACCGGTTAGCTCCTAAAGGTCAGGGTCGGTAGGAAGCCTTGACCTACCGCGAGAGGGACAGTCTGCCCGAAATACGCTCAACCTTCACACCGCCGGCCAGGCTGACCGCTCCCTGCCCCTTCCACGCACAAATCAAGGCGTCAATCGCCCCAATCTGCTCGAAACTCAATTGACCTGGGATGGCGCCAGCTTCTATGGCGGCGCTTCGAATAATGCGGGTGCGGATGGCTTTGGGAAGGCCTGCCAGTCGTTGGCAATCCAAATCTCCGCTTTCGCGCGCTGCCCATTGATCCAGAGCATCGGCATCGTCTCGAAGTAAAGCGGCTGTTCGAACAAGTGCCTTTGAAATTCCCGGATCGAGATTTTCTTCTAAATACGGAATCACTTCGCGACGCACTCGCACTCGCGTGAATTCAGTATTGAAATTATGTGGATCGCTCCAAAAATCTAAATTGAATTCTTTACAGGCAGCTTCAGTTTCTTCTCGAGTAATTGCAAGTAGCGGGCGAATGTATTTACCATTATCGATTGCCATTCCTGAAAGTGATCTCGCTCCTGAACCGCGAGCTAATCCTAACAAAACAGTCTCAGCCTGATCGTCTCGAGTGTGACCTAAGAAGACTTTGACCGCATTCTCTTCTTCACAACTTTGATCAATAGCTTTATAGCGTGCATCACGAGCACCGCTTTCGATGCCGGAGTCAGAATTGACCACAACTTTTTTAACAAGAACTTTGGCATATCCGATTCCTCTCAACTGGGCTGCAACGTTTTCGGCCTGCTTCTGCGAATCTTTCTGAAGTTGGTGATCAATTGTGATTGCTACAGGTTTCAGTGCTAAATCTTTTGATTCAATAAAAAGCGCGGCAGCAAGTGCAAGCGAATCTGCACCACCAGAGACAGCAACAAGAAAAGCATCTCCTGCTTCTAGATTTTGTAAAAAAGGTTTAACTGCGTTGCGAATAGCAACTGAAGCATCAACCATGGTCTTAGACTCGACCACCGAAAGGCATTAAGCCTTTTACCGAATAAATATTTGAATATAAAAGACCTGTATTTTTAGAATTTGCCTCCCACATCATTCCGCCACCTGCATAAATAGTGATGTGGTGAATTGTTGAAATTGTTCCTTTGTAGGAATAGAAAAGTAGATCTCCTGGCTGCAATGAAGTAAGCGGCACGTGGTAGGTATAACCAGCGTAGAGCGCTGAGTTAAGTCGATCCCAATTTGGCCAACCCAAACCAGCGGCTTTGTATGATGCATAAACAAGTCCCGAACAGTCGAAAGAACTTGGACCCTGAGTTCCCCAAATATATGGTTTGCGTGCGAGTACCTGCTTTTTGGCAAAAGCAACAGCAGCAAGACGTTGTGCTTCAGTCGTGCGAACCGTTGATCGTCCCTTGAATCCTCGATCTGGCCAAACCTTTGCTTGGTTTATCGTGGTGGATGCGGTATTCGCCTGGCTTTCTTCAAGAAGCGCGAGCTGTCTCTGTTGCTCTAGTGTGACTCGAACATTTCGAGCAGATGCAAGTTCTTTCATCAACTTATTCTGAACAGCTTGAAGTTTGCTAACTTCTTTCTGCTGGAGTGCTTGCGCATCATCAGCCACCTTTTTCGCTGCAGCTACTTTTGCAGTAGCGCTCTCTTGGACAAGTCTTGCAGCATCCGCCTTGCGCTTTGCGGCCCGGGCAATAACTTCTGCTGCTTTAAATCGTGCTAACGCAGTTGAGTTACGTGCACCTAAAGTGTTAAGTGTTGAAAGTTGATCAACAATTTCTTGTGGTCCGTTGGCGCTAAGCAGTGGTTGGATATCACTGAGACTTCCGCCCATGATGTACGCATTAGATGCCATCTTTCCAATAGTTTTATGCGCCTCAGCAACGGCAAGAGCTGTCTCGGCGGCGTACTTTGCTGCAGCAACTGCTTGTGCCGTAGCAACAGCAAGCTCTGCTTTTGCTTTGAGATAGAGCGCACGAGCCGCATTTGCTTTTGCCGTTAATTGGCGCAAGGTTTGGTTCGCAGCTGCTAATTTCTTTGCGGCGGCATCTGCTGCTTTCTTCTTTGCCGCCTCAGCCTGTTTTGCGGCCTCGATCTCTGCAAGCGTGGGCTTTGGTTTTGCGATAGCCGGCGTCGTGGCAAGGGTAAGCGCACCCATTAGGGCAAGGGCGATTACAGACTTGCGGCGCATTAGTAAAGATTAATTGAGAAGTGTCGATAGTGCTGTGACAAATCGCTATGTGTTGCTAGTTAGCCACGTCTCTCTTTGTGAACAGCAATGATGAGACAAATAAAGCAACTAATACATAGGAACTTCCAAGAATCATGGCATGAGAATATGAGATTTCCGGTGAACCACCTTGTGCAATTGTTGCAAGCTGATTTCCAGGCATCCACTTAAGAGTTACCGGCTTTACCGCTCCAATAAGATTTTCAATAATCAATATCCAAACAAGTGCAATTGAAATGGCAGATATAGGTGATCGAAGGAGTATTCCTAAGCTGATTCCAATAATCGCATAGAAGACAATCGAGATATAGACATTGATAGTTGTGTGCGCAATTGCTGACCAACCTGCTGATGTGAACCAGAGATCTGTCGAAACTTTGGCGCGGTCAGAGAGGTAAATAGAAATACCTACACTTACTAGGAGATTTACAAACGTTAGTAACAGTGCAAAGGACTTCATTGCGCTGTACTTACCGGCAAGCAAAACTAGGCGGCGCGGTTGGCGAACTAGGAGATTGCGCAAGGTCCCATATGTGTATTCCTGAGCGCTCTGTGCTGCAAAAACACAAAGAGCAATAATTCCTAATAAGCCGCCTATTGAAGCGAAGCCAGTTACGGAACCGTTGGCAAGACCTAATACTTCACGCCCAACGCTGCGACCACGGTCTGAATTTCCTTGCGGAGAATCAATCATTAAGTAGATAAAGGAAGTTATAAGTGCATTAAAGAAAAGCGCTGCTGCGAAGGTTCCGATTAGCAATGTCGGACGACGTAGCTTGCGCCATTCAGCGAAGAAAATTCTTATCATGAGCGATCTCCTGTCATTTCGAAGAATGTTTCTTCAAGATTCGGCAAAGTCGGTGTCAATTGCGACAGAGTGATTCCGACATCAAACGCCTTTTTATTTAAGATTGGCGCCCATTCGTGAGGGCCTTCGATATGCGCCTCGCCATGTCGAATCGAGACATGGTGGCCATCGGCCGTTGCAATCGCCGCAACTTTTTCTAGATCACCTTCATTTTCAGTTCGTACAATAATCATCGGCTTCTGATTGAGAAGAAGGTCATTAATTGATCCAGCGAATACAACTTCGCCCTTTCGCAACATCACAATATGATGAGAAATAATTTCAATTTCAGAGAGCAAGTGAGAAGAGACAAAAACTGTTGTGCCTTCACTGGCAAGCTTCTTTAGAAGATCTCTCACTTCTTGAATTCCTTCTGGGTCTAAACCATTTGTTGGCTCATCAAGAATTAAAATCTCAGGGCTAGGTAATAGCGCTGCTGCAATACCAAGGCGCTGCTTCATTCCAAGAGAGTAAGTTTTAAATTTATCTCCACCTCGACCGGTGAGCCCAACTAAATTAATAAGTTCATCAACTCGTTCGGTAGGAATTCCCGCCATCGTTGCAAGTACTTTGAGATTCTCTGAACCGCTTAATGCTGGATAGAAAGCAGGTCCTTCAATCAGCGCACCAACTGAGGCAAGGTACTTCTCTGGTTCAGTAATTGAGTGTCCAAGAACTGTGCCGCTTCCTGATGTTGGAGTAATCAATCCGAGCAACATTCGAATTGTTGTTGTTTTACCGGCGCCATTTGGGCCAACGAAGCCACAGATCGTCCCGCGCGGGACAGTGAATGATGCTGACTGAACAGCCACTGTATTGTCGTATTTCTTTGTAAGGCCTTGAACTTCTATCGCCTGATTGCTCATGAGGGGGACTATAACGCCAGTACCTGAGAAGTGCCTTAAGATTCTCAGATGAGTAACGATGCATGGGGTTATCAGCCGAGAAGTAATCGGCCTGCTCCAGATTGGGAAGTAAATTCTCAAACCGATGCAGTTCGTGCTGGGTTAGCTCGCACCGGTTTCGGTGAAACTTCGGAAGCTCTCTTCCTTAATAGTGGATTTACATACACATCAGCGCAGGAAGCAGTTGATGCTTTTACAGATGAAACTGATCACTATCTCTACAGCCGCTTTCACAATCCAACGGTTGCAATGTTCGAGAAACGACTTGCAGCAATCGAAGGTGCAGAATTTTGCCATGCCTTTGGTTCTGGAATGGCGGCAGCATTTGCCTCACTTGCTTGCATAGTTGAAGCAGGCGATCACATAGTTGCAACATCTTCGATGTTTAGCTCTTGCTACGTAGTTATTACAGAAATTCTTCCCAAGTGGGGAGTGACTTACGAATTAGTTAAGGCAAATGATTTAGATGCCTGGGCGAAGGCGTTATCAAAGCCAACAAAGGCTGTCTTTATCGAATCTCCAAGCAATCCACTTTTGGAAGTTACCGATATTCGCGCAGTAAGCGATTTAGCGCATAAGGCCGGAGCGACCGTGATTGTTGATAACGTGATGGCTTCTCCCGTTTTACAACGTCCACTCGAACTAGGTGCAGATGTCGTTATGTATTCAGCTACAAAACATATAGATGGCCAAGGTCGTGTATTAGCAGGAGCGCTTCTCGGATCTTTTGAATATATGCAAGAGAAGTTACTCCCATTCACTCGGCATACTGGACCAGCGCTAAGTGCATTTAATGCTTGGGTGCTTGTTAAGTCTCTTGAGACAATGGAGCTTCGCGTTGAACGTATGAATTCAAATGCACAAGCTATTGCAGAATTCCTAGATGGGCACAACGCGATTAAAAAGGTTATGTACCCAGGTCTTAAATCTCATCCAGATGCTGCTGTAATTGCTAAGCAGATGCGAGGCGGTGGAACGACTATTGGTATTGAATTTAAGGGCTCCCAGAAAGATGCCTTCAAATTCATGGATTCGCTTCGAATTATTGATATCTCCAACAATCTCGGTGATAGCAAATCACTTATTACGCATCCAGCCTCAACAACACATCGCCGATTGAGTCCTGAGGTTCAGGCCGAGATGGGTATTACTTCATCTGTTCTGAGACTCTCAGTCGGACTCGAACATGTTGATGACTTGATTAAAGATTTAGATCAAGCACTTAAAAGCTGAGCAACAACAAGAAGTACTGAGAATAAAGTTAGATAAGTAATTGACCAGTGGAAAATTCCACCGGCAACCTTGTTGTAGTTATCTGAATTTTCTTTAAGCGCAAACAATTGGAATGTGAAGACAGCGCCAAGGAAAACCGTTGCCATTAGCGCCCATACTGGCAATCCTGCTAATTGAATTAAAGCTGTAGAACAGAGCACCATTGCAATTGTATGAAACCACATTTGGCCAATCACATTTGCGCGAGATGCAACCGATGGAAGCATCGGGATTCCTGCAGCTGAGTAATCATCTTTATATTTAATTGCAAGTGCCCAAAAATGTGGTGGTGTCCAGAAAAAGATCACCATAAAGAAAGCAACAGGAACCAGTGTTAATGAATTTGTTACTGCTGCCCAACCGATTAGAACGGGCATACAACCAGCCGCACCACCCCAGACAATATTTTGCGAAGTATTTGGCTTTAGCGCGATTGTGTAAATGATTACGTAATACGCAATCGCGATTGCTGTTAAAAAAGTTGCTAGGGGTGTCGTGAATACATAAAAGATAATTAGTGAAAGCGACCCAACTAGAAAGGCAAAGATTGTTGCTTGCATTCGAGTGACTGCACCAGTTACAAGAGGTCGCTTGGCAGTGCGCTTCATTAATTTATCGCGCTCAGATTCGATGACCATATTGAAGGCATTTGCAGACCCTGCTGCGAGGGTTCCACCGATTAAAGTCCAAGCGAGAAGTGAAAATGAGGGAATTCCACCGTCAGCAAGTACGACCGCAGGCACTGTCGTGATGATCAAGAGTTCGACAACTCGGAGCTTCATGAGGTCTATATATGCGCGGAAGGTCGTCACACGCGTAGCCTATCTACGATTGGCAGGGTACTTCACGCTCAATCCCAGCACTTTCACAGGATTGAGCCCTATTTTTACCTCATAGCAGTTCCTAAGAATTGCATAAGAAGGTGGTGGTCTCATGACCGATAACAAGAAGCCAGAATGGTTCAATCTCATCGATAGCGATGCGCCATCCGCACGGGTTACCAAGATCAATAAGAAACTTCCTGCAATGGCAATTCTAATTAGCGCTGGAGTAATCGCGACCGGAACTTTCTTTGCAAGCTCATCTGAACCCACAGCGCAAGCTGAGGTAACTTCTACACCGACTGCAATCACATCGGTTGATAAATCAACACCTGCTAATTCAGCGGCACCGACGGCCAAGACAGTTTCAACAGCTAAGCCAAGTGCTTCGGCAACACCTACGGTTACAGAATCAGTGAAGAATCCAGCTCAAGGTGGAGTGGCTCTTCCAACAGCAAGAAGTGGCGATGATGATGATGAAAGAGAGCATGGTCGCGGGGAACGTGAAGATGACGAAGAAGATGACGATTAATAGTTAGCTCGTTGCAGTAACACTTTCAAGATTTGAAGTAAGTAGTTCGGGCAGTCGAGGAGTGGCAATCTTTCCTAAGATTCTATCCACGGTTGCTCGAACTCTTTTTGTAACCGAATAACTCTTGCTATGACGATCAGCAATGATTACAAATATGTACTCATGGTCGCCTGAATCCACATATCCTGCAAGATTAGTTGTGCCATCGAGGGTCCCGGTTTTTGCTCGAACTAATCCAACCGCACTTGGGGCAGTCTCAATAAATCTATTCTCCAAAGTTCCACTGACCCCGCCTACTGGCAAACCATTAATAAGAGGGGCAAATTGGGGGTCGTGGTAAATCACCATCAAGAGCTGCGAAATCTGTTTAGCAGTTACCCGATTTTCTTTCGAGAGACCGCTTGCATCTTTAACAATTAGATTTGAAGTGCTGATTCCCATTGAATTCAGCATTGTCTCAAAAGTTATTGCTACGCCGGCATCATCAAGAGTATTTCCAGCAGCCACAGAGGCCAGTCGAGCTATACGTTCTGCCAGCAGATTATCGCTCCAGGTAAGCGTCCAGTCGATGATTCTTTGAAGAATTGGCGATGTGGAACCAAGAACATAACTAGCTGATTTTTGGATTGCAACATCACCTTTAATGCGAACCACCTTTGTGGATACTTTGTGATCCTTAAGAAACTTTTCAAGGTGTCTTACTTCTTGAGGATAGAGATTGCTTGCATAAATTGTGGTGTTCTTAGTTGATCCTGAATTCAATTTCTTCAACCTACTAAGTGCGTTGAATTCAAACCTCTCAAGCGAAGTTCGCCCCATCTTCTGCGCGACTGAGTTCTCATAACTTATCCATGGATCGAGTGATCCTTGGATAACAACAGACTTGCTATCGACGCCATCCCACAACGTGGTTGTGTAACTGTCAGTTGGCGAAAGGTATGTGTAAGCAGCAGTTGCTGAAATTAATTTAATGACAGATGCTGGCTTGCGGGGTGAGTTCGCATTTGATTCGTAGAGGACTTCACCGGTTATTTCATCAAGCACAATTACAGAAGGGTCAGCTAGCGCTGGCGTTGAGACTAATTGTGAAAAAGCAGATGTAATTGCGATTGAATCAGCAGCGAATGAAGTGGGTTGAGGAAGGACCAATAGGCCCACAAGTAGGCTGATAAGAGATGAGGTCTTCTTGTGGGACACGAGAGTGTTAAATGCCGACAGCGATAATTATGTTAAGCACGGTGAGGCCGAGCATTGAAGCCCAAACCCAGGTGCGCAGCGCTTCTTTCTTCACATTTGTGTAAGCAAGAAAGAGAATCACTAATAGGACAATTGCTTTAATACCAATCTTGGTGTGATTAACAGTTTCATCTGGTTGGACTTGCGGAAGAATTCCCACCATTACGATTCCGGCTACCAAGGCTGTCAATCCTGCGTGGATTACACCTGGGTTTAACTTACGAGGGCTTTTTGCTACCTGAGATAAAAGTAAGCCGAGAATTCCGAGAATGCTTAGGATGTGAATGCCAAGCGCGATGTTAAATACAGTCTTCATGGCTTCTAGTTTAGAGTGCCACCATGGAAATAAAGACCCCCGCAGAGATTGGTCCCGGTGAATTTTTTCCGGTCGTAGGCGTAGGTCCGCACCCGCAACCATGGCCGACAGGTGAGCAATATGACCCAGAGCTGCTGGCAAACGGTGATCGCCGAAATGTTCTTGACCATTACAGATATTGGACTGTCGCAGCGATAGTTGCTGATCTCAATACAAAGCGCCATAAATTACAGATTGCTATTGAAAATTGGCAACATGACCTCAACATCGGTTC
>WLNN01000018.1 GCA_009699765.1 Actinomycetota bacterium | reverse complement strand
GCAGGTACATCAGTTCTCTTGCTCGGTGTTCTCGACAAAGTTGGCACATTCGGAATGATTCGTTTCTGCATCACAATCTTCCCTGATGCATCAAAAACTTTTACACCGATGATCATTGTCTTATCAGTTATCTCAATTCTTTGCGGTGCATTCCTTGCAATTGGAGCACGTGACCTCAAGCGTTTGATTGCATACACATCTATCTCTCACTTTGGATTTATCACCATGGGCATTTTTGCGATGACCACTCAGGGCCATTCCGGCGCGACTCTCTATATGTTCAATCACGGCTTCTCTACTGCAGCGCTCTTTATAGTCGGCGGTTGGATGATTTCTCGTCGCGGTTCATCAACTATCTCTGATTTCGGGGGATTGCAGCGAGTAACGCCAGTTATGGCATGGATGTTCTTCATCGCAGGAATGTCTTCACTTGCTTTGCCTGGTCTATCAAGTTTCGTCTCTGAGTTCTTAGTCCTTGTTGGTACTTATACTCGATACCCAGTAGCCGCAGTCATTGCCACCTTCGGAATCGTTCTAGCTGCTTTGTACATTTTGATTCCAGTGCAGAAGGCGCTTCATGGACCAACAACTCCGGGCAATGAGAATCTTCCAGATTTAAACCTTCGCGAGAAGATAGCAATTGCACCAGTAATGGCAGTGATCATTGCACTCGGCTTCTATCCATCGCCACTACTCAACATTATCAATCCAGCATCGGCTCATGTTATTGAGACCGCAGGGTTTTCAGATCCTGCTCCAACAATGAATGTAGGTAAGTAGATGACATTTTCAGCTCCAGTTCTCGATTATGCGCTGCTAGCACCGATGCTGATTGTTCTCGCTGGAGCACTCGTTGGCGTACTAATCGAAGCATTCGTTCGCAGCACTGCACGTGCAGCTGCACAGCTATTTGTTGCAGTCGCCACAATTGTTATTGCACTTGCTCAATTGATTCGGGTTCGCAATCAGGGATCAACTTCAGCAGCGATGTCATCACTTACTTTCGATGGCGCTGGAGTTCTTCTTCAAGGTTCAATTCTAATTATTTCACTTATCTCAATTTTCTTAATTGCAGACCAGGATAACTTCACCGCAGCTGCAGCTGCAGTTCCTGGTTCATTGGAAGAACGTCAAGCACACCAAGCGAGTACGAAGACAACTGAAGTTTTCCCACTTACACTCTTTGCAGTTGCTGGAATGCTTCTATTCCCACTAGCGAGTGATCTAATTACTCTCTTTGTCGCACTTGAAATGCTCTCTTTGCCGCTCTATTTGATGGCCGGCCTCTCACGTTACCGCCGCCTTGCTTCACAAGAAGCAGCGCTGAAGTACTTCCTGCTAGGCGCTTTTTCATCAGCATTCTTCCTCTTTGGTGCAGCGTTCCTATATGGATATTCATCATCACTGACATTTGCCGGCATTCAAGCTGCAATCACAGGTGGCACCGCAAACGACGTATTTCTCTTAATTGGTATCGCGCTTATCTCTGTTGGACTTCTCTTTAAAATTGGCGCTTTCCCATTCCATGCTTGGTCTCCAGATGTTTATCAGGGCTCACCAACACCTGTAACAGCATTTATGGCGGCAGCAACCAAAGTTGCAGCATTCGGTGCAATTCTCCGTATCTTCTACGTAGCTTTTGCAAATGCCGAGTGGCAATGGAAACCAGCGATGATAGTTATTGCAATTGCAACCATGGTCTTTGGATCCCTCGTTGCTATCGCACAAAAAGATGTAAAGCGCATGCTCGCTTATTCATCAATTGCCCATGCGGGATTCTTGCTCGCGGGTGTCATTGCTCTCAGTAAATCAGGCCTTGATGCCACCATCTTCTATCTTTTTGCATATGGTCTCGCGACAGTCGGCGGTTTTGCAATCGTTACTTTGGTGCGAGATTCAGCTGGTGAAGTAACTGACTTAAACCGTTGGAGCGGACTAGGAAAGCGTTCGCCAATTGTTGCTGGAACATTTGCCTTCTTCTTATTGGCATTTGCCGGAATCCCTATGACAAGCGGATTTATCGGAAAATTCTCAATCTTCTCTGCAGCATATCAATCAGGAAGTCTTGCCATTCTAATTGCAGGTGTTCTTTCTTCTGCAATCGCAGCATTCTTCTACATCCGTGTAATCGTTTTAATGTTCTTCAAGGATCCAGTTGAAGACGGGACGAGCGTCGTAATCCCATCGGCGCTCACTACTTCAACAATTGCATTCTCAGCTATCGTGACTCTTGCTCTAGGTGTATTCCCAGCGCCCCTCATTAACTTAATCGCAACGACTGCAACCTTTCTTCGCTAATGACTAGCAAGTCAGTTTCTGCTTTAGGTATTCCAGGTATGGACCCTGCCCTCGAGGCAGAGCTCTTAGTCGGTATGGCAACGGTAGAGAACCTTCTCCGTAGCCATATAAGAGGCCCATATCCATTGGTAGAAGAGACTTCTAGGCACCTTGTAGCCGCCGGTGGAAAGAGATTACGTCCGCTATTGACTCTACTTGCATCACATTACGGCGATAAAAATCGTAAAGGTATTATCGAATCGGCAGCAGTTTGCGAATTAACGCACGTTGCAACTTTGTATCACGATGATGTTATGGACGAGGCACCACTTCGCCGAGGGGTTGAGAGCGCCAATAATCGTTGGGGTAATACTGTTGCAATCTTGACTGGTGATTATCTCTTCGCAAAAGTTTCAGCGCTTCTTGCAGATATTGGACCAGAGGCAGTTCGTTTGCAGGCACACACCTTCGAGCGTCTTGTTATCGGACAAATTATGGAGACACAAGGACCTAATGCAGGCCAAGATCCACTGGAGCACTACCTCTCTGTTGTCGCCGATAAGACAGGCTCGTTGATTTCAGCATCTGCGCGATTTGGTGCAATGGTCTCTGGCGCACCAGATGAGATTAAAGAAACGCTGACAATCTTTGGAGAGAAGATTGGCGTCGCTTTTCAGTTAGTCGATGATGTTATTGATATTGCCTCCGAATCACATGAATCAGGAAAGACTCCCGGAACTGATTTACGTGAAGGCGTTCCAACTCTTGTTACATTAAATGTCATCGCCATGAATCGCCCAGAAGATGCGAAGTTAATTGCGCTGCTGAAGGCACCAATTAAGGATGAAGAACTTGTAGCAAAGGTGATTAATGCACTTCGCACACACCCTGCGTTAGAGCTTTCACGTCAGCAGACTTTGCAGTATGCACAAGATGCACGCAAGGCGCTCGGCCCGCTACCGGTAAATGAAGTGACTGGTGCTCTTTATTCGCTATGCGACGCGATTATTGACCGCACGGCTTGATCTCACTAGATCAAATGCCAAGGTAATAAGTGCAAGCCAAATAAATAAGAAACCAATCCAACGCGCAGCTGGCATCGCTTCATGGCGTACCCAGACTCCAATCGAGAATTGAATTGTCGGAGTGATGTACTGCATTAATCCAATAACCGTATAAGGCAATCGAGTGGTCGAACCGTTAAAGAGCAATAACGGAATTGCAGTGATGGCACCGGCGCTGAGCAAGAGAATTGATAGTCCGACGTGATGCCCAAACTGTCCAGTGCCGTTGTTCTCAAGGAGAACTAAAAAAATTGCATAGGGGAGAAGACTGATCATTGTTTCAATGGTCAGTCCTTCGAGGGCTCCTAAGCCAAGGACTTTCTTGATTACTCCATAACTTCCCCAAGAAAGCGCAAGAGCAATAGCAATCCAGGGTAGGCGACCGTAATCATACGTAAGGACTGCAACTCCAATAGTTGCAATGCCTACTGCAATCCACTGTCCGGTGCGCATTTTCTCTTTAAGTAGGAGAACTCCAAATGCAATTATGACAAGAGGATTGATGTAATAACCCAAAGAGGCTTCAACTACATGGCCGGCATTTGTTGCCCAAATATAGGTAATCCAATTAATTGAGATTAAAACTGATGTAGCCAGCAAGCCAAAGAAAATTCTTGGCTTCTTTAGCTGCGCCACCGTATGGCGCAATTTCTTATGAAAGGCGAGAACAATTAAACAGAAAACCAAAGTCCAAACTGCACGGTGAGCAACGATCTCATAGGCGCTGGCAGGCTTGAGAAGCGGCCAATAAAGCGGGAAGAGCCCCCAAAGTACATAGGCGCTCAAGCCAAAAATTAGCCCAAGCGATTTCTCGCTTCTAGCAGCCATTAACGGTAATTAGTAAATTGAACAGCGAAGTCGAATGGACCTTCTTTTATCTGCTGGATTGCATCCTGAAGATCATCACGACTCTTTGATGAAACGCGAAGTTCATCTCCTTGAATCTGCGTCTTAATTGTCTTTGGTCCCTCATCACGAAGAAACTTTGCAATCTTCTTCGCATTCTCTGTTGAGATTCCTTCTTTAAGAGTGCAAGCGATTTTATAAATCTTTCCTGAAAGTTGCGGTTCGCCCGAATCGAGATGCTTTAGGGAGACACCGCGCTTGATCATCTTCTCTTTTACAACTTCTAAAGCTGCCTTTGCTCGTTCTTCGGTGCCAGCTTCAATCTTGATGGTCTCACCGGAGAGTTCGACTGAAGTACCGGTGTTCTTAAAATCAAATCGAGTATCAATCTCACGGATTGCTTGGTTGATAGCGTTATCGAGCTCCATACGATCAATCTTGGAGACAACATCGAAACTGGAATCTGCCACGAGAAATCCTCTACTTTCTTAATTCACCCTGCGATTGATGCGAGAATCGTCGCGGCCTGCGCAGGTGTTGGATAGGACGATTGAGTGCCCAGTCTAGTGACGCTATCAGATGCACATGCACATCCCAGCGATAGCGCCTGTTCCTCTGAGTATCCAAGAGCGAGAGCTACCGCAAATGAGCCTACGAAAGCATCTCCAGCCCCAGTGGTATCGATGGCTTTTACAGTAGGGGCGCTAACGCGAATTACTCGGCCATCGAGGGTAGTAAGCGCTGCACCTTTCTCGCCAAGAGTTACCGCAAATCGAGTTTTTAGCGCCGCTGCGAGTTCAAGAATTATTTCATCACTTGTTGGTTCGAGACCTTGAGGGTGCATTGCAGCAAACTCTGTTTCGTTAGGAATTATCCAATCACTTGCCGCAATAAGATCGGGTGAAATTTCTGCAAAAGGTGCGGGGTTAAGAATTGTAATTGCGCCATGTTGGTGGGCGGAAATAAATGCTTGAGTTGTAACAACTTGAGGAATTTCTAGCTGACCTATAACGATTTGGTAACTCTTTAAACTCTCAAGTGCAGATTTAGCTTGAGCGGGAGTCATCGCATTATTCGCACCAGGCACACAAATTATTCTATTTGTCCCGTCAGGTTCGACCCAGATCGGAGCAACACCGCTAGCTCCAGATGTTCGTGCAACAAATGTTGTGTCGATACCTTGCTCTTGGAAATTAGTGAGTGTAGTGTCGCCAAATACATCGTCACCAAGTGTGTTAACCATAGAGACTTTGATACCAAAACGTCTCGCCATCACTGCTTGGTTTGCGCCCTTGCCTCCAAAGCCCAGTGCGAATTTTTCTCCAATAACAGTTTCGCCTGCATGTGGAACTTTATTTGTATAAGCGAGCATGTCGATCATCGTGCTGCCAACAACTACCAGATGTGATGATTCTGGATGTGATTCTGCTGACATAAATCGCTCCTTATTACAATCAGATAAATAAAGGCTAAACGCTCTAGACGGAATCTACTCCAGGATATAGGTTATCTGCAATCGTTATCAGTAAATATTTGCTGGTGACTATTTAACGGTAGCGAATATCAAAGTTGATAGGAGGTCGACGATGTCCACTGTAACAATCACAGATGTTGCAAAACGTGTAGGAGTCTCCGTCGCCACAATTTCTCGCTACCTCAGTGGTTTTACAGTTCGCAATGCTGAAGATATTCGCGAGGCGATCTCAGAATTAAATTATCGCCCAAGTGCAGCTGCTCGAAACTTGAAGTCTGGGCGCACCGGAATAATCGCAATCGTCGTCCCTGATATTACAAATCCATTTTTTGCCGCAATTGTTGAAGGCGCAGAATCTGCTGTTGGCGATGATCGCATGGTTCTCCTGGTCAATACCGGAGCAATACGCGAACGCGAAGAAAAAGCCCTAAGCCAACTCTTTGGACGCGTTGATGGAGTAATCATGGCTCCAAGTACCGAAGAACAACATGCACCAGCTTTCTTTAGCCAATTTGGCCTGCCAATAGTTTTCGTTGACCGTGTTACTCAGGACGGCGAAAGATTTAGTTCGGTTCTTGCTGAAAACGCAAAAGGTGCAGAACTCGCTACTGGTCATTTGATTAGTCATGGTCACTCCAAAATTGCGATGATCAGCGGACCAAATTCAGCCACTCCAGGTAAGAAGCGAGCCGATGGTTACCGTCAAGCTATGAAGAAGGCAAAAATCGAGGTAATTCATGACTTCTTTATTGAATCTGATTTCACCGAAGCCGGTGGCAATTTAGCGATGAAGCAATTGCTTGCCCTTGATACTCCTCCAACAGCAGTCTTTGTCGCAAATAACTTAATGACTCTTGGCGCTCTTCATGCGCTTAGTGAGGCCGAAGTTTCAATACCCCAAGAAATTTCAGTAATTGGTTTTGATGACCATGATTTTGCAGATTTGATTAACCCTCCCATCACAGTTATATCGCGCGATGCGCGCCTGCAGGGGAGCCAAGCAATGGAGTTGATGATTAAGCAACTCAGCGACGGCAGCGCCTCGCACCCAGAGCATTCAATGGTGGACGTTCACCTTGTTGAGAGAGGGTCGTGTGCGCCTCCCCGAGAGTCGCAAAAGATCCGCTCCAACAAGAAGGCCCGTTGAATAAATGAGTGATCACTCAAATAAACAAAAGGAGAAATACCGAATGCAGAACAAAACTCTCCGCAAGCTAGGAGCAGCAACAGTTACAGCTGCTCTTGCGCTTACAGGATTCATCGCTGCAGCTCCAGCTCAAGCAGCTACCAAGACAATTGGTATCGCTTACAGCTTGGGTGGACGCGACGTACCAGGCTTTAACCAGCTTGCATACATCGGCGTAAAGCCATTGCTCGATAAGAACAAGTCAATCAAGCTTATTGAGTCACAAGATAACCCAACAGCAACTGATGATCAGCGTGCAGAGCGTCTTCGCCTTATGGCAGGTCGTGGCGCTAACCCAATCGTTGTAGTTGGATTTACATATGCTGCTGCACTTGGAAAGGTCGCTAAGGAATTTCCAAAAATTCAGTGGGGTATCGTTGATGACTCTTCAGTAAAGGCTGCAAACGTACAGAGCATTGTCTTTAAGGAAGAAGAAGGTTCATACCTAGTTGGTGTGGCTGCAGCTCTTTCATCAAAGACAAAGAGCGTTGGATTTATCGGTGGAGTTAATACACCTTTGATCCTCAAGTTCGAAGCTGGATACATTGCAGGCGTTCACTCTGTCGATAAGACAATCGCTGTTAAGTCAACATACATCAGCAACTTCCCAGACTTCTCAGGATTTAACGATCCTGCAAAGGGCTACGAAGCTGCAAAGGGTATGTACGAGAACGGTGCAGATGTTGTTTACGCAGCAGCTGGTGGAACCGGTACAGGTATGCACAAGGCTGCATCTGAGCTTGGAAAGTGGTCAATCGGCGTAGATGCTGACGAAGCTACATACCCAGCACACGCTGCATACAAGAAGACAATCCTTACATCAATGCTTAAGCGCGTTGATCTTGGTACCCGTGCATTTGTTGCTGATGCTCTTGCAGGCAAGAAGACTGCTGGCGTCAAGACATGGGGCTCAAAGCAGGGTGGCGTTGGCTACACAACAACAGGCGGATACATCACTAAGGCTGTAGCTGCAAAGATTGATGCAGCACAGAAGAAGATTGCATCAGGCGCTGTTGTAGTTCCAACAGATCCAACTAAGGCATAAGTCAATTAAGTAGAGTCAAGGTGCGTCGCCCTAAAAAGCGGCGCACCTTGCACTTAAGAGAGAGAAGAGATGCATGAGCAATATTCTTGAAATTTCCGGAATAGAGAAGAAGTACCCTGGTGTAGTTGCAAACCGGGATGTTTCACTCATCGTCCGTGAAGGCACTATCCATGCAATCATTGGTGAAAACGGTGCTGGTAAATCAACGCTCATGAAGACTCTCTATGGATTAATCCGGCCAGATGCCGGCACAATAAAAGTATTCGGTGATGAAGTTACTCTTAAATCTCCACAGGATGCGATTGCCCTCGGAATCGGAATGGTGCATCAGCACTTTAAGCTTGCAGATAATGCGACCGTACTTGAGAACGTAATCCTTGGAAGTGAGCCATCACGATTTGGTTTCATTATTAAATACGACGAAGCGCGAGAGAAGTTACTTGAAATTGCTAAGACCTACCAGCTAGATATCGATCCAGATGAGCGTTTATCTAATCTAGGTGTAGGCGAAAGACAGCGCGTAGAAATTGCAAAGGTTTTATATCGCGGTGCAAAGATTCTTATTCTTGATGAACCAACTGCGGTACTAGTCCCTCAGGAAGTTTCAGAGCTCTTTGCAAATCTCCGCGAGCTTGTAAAGAAGGGTCTCACAGTCCTATTTATCTCTCACAAGCTTGATGAAGTTCTCTCGATCTCCGATGAGATTACAGTTATGCGCCAAGGAACAACGGTGGCATCACTTACTCCTGCAGGAACTACAAAGAAAATGTTGGCCGAATTGATGGTTGGTGGCGAATTGCCAAAGCCGATAGCGGGCCACCAAGTAGTTAGTGAGAAGAGCTTCCTCTCGCTTAAAGGTGCTTCTTATACCCGCCACGATGGACGCGAAATTCTTCACAATCTTGACTTAGAAGTGCATGGGGGAGAGATAGTTGGTCTCGCTGGCGTTGAAGGAAATGGTCAGAGCGAACTCATTGAATTAGTGATGGGCTTGTTACAAGCAAATGTGGGTTCAGTTGAAGTCCTAGGTCTGGATGCTTCTAATACTTTGACACGAGATATTCGAAATGCTGGAGTTGCTTACATTCCACAAGATCGTCAGCGCGACGGTGTTTTAATGTTCGCGCCTCTTTGGGAGAACCGAATTCTTGGACACCAATTTGCTTCGCCTATGGCAAAGGGAATTTGGGTTGATAAGCATGCTGCAATCGAAGATTCCAATAGAGTTGTAGAAGAATTTGACGTGAGAACTCCAGGCGTAAATGTTCTTGTCAGCGCTCTATCTGGTGGAAATCAACAGAAGTTTATTGTGGGACGCGAACTCAGCGGAGATCCTAAGTTAATTATTGCTGCTCAGCCAACTCGTGGCGTAGATGTCGGTGCGCAAGCAATCATTTGGGATCATTTAATGCGAGCTCGTTCTCGTGGCGCTGCAATACTCTTGATTTCAGCAGATCTTGAAGAACTCTTCTCGCTCTCTGATCGCCTTGCAGTTATTTATAGTGGTTCAATCGTTTCTATCTTGGATCCAGCAAAGACAACCCCAGAAGATCTCGGATTAGCTATGACAGGAGCGAATAACTAATGAAAAGAAATAGACTTTTCTGGGGCGCTGTAGCACCAATAGCAGCCATTCTTACCTCACTGTTCCTGATGTACATCATCTTGTCACTACGCGGAGCAGATCCATTTGCGCTTTTTAAGTTAATGGTCTCCTACGGATTTGATCCTCGAAACCTTGTCTCTGAAACCAATTTAACTGTCTCCTACTACCTTGCAGGAGTAGCTGCGGCAATTGGCTTTAAGATGCTTCTCTTTAATATTGGTATTGATGGCCAGTATCGAATGGGAGCATTCTTTGGCGCAGTAGTCGGTGCTGCGGTTAATTTGCCACCAATTCTGCACGTACTGCTTATTATTATCGTTGCAATGGTTGCTGCAGGTGCTTGGGCTTCTATCGCCGGTTATCTCAAAGTCCGTAGAGGTGTTTCTGAAGTTATCAGTAACATCATGCTTAACTTTATCGCTGCAGCAATCATCGCGTTCTTGCTTAGCCCAAAGCTGTTGGGATCACTTCCTGAAGGTTCGCAAAATGTTCAGACTAAGCCGATTCCCGCTAGTGGACAGATGCCTACAATTAAAATATTTGATGGCGAGGTCTACTCAGTATTCTTCCTCGCAATTTTTGTAGGAATTGCTTATTGGATCATGCTTAATAAAACCGTCTTTGGTTTTAATTTGCGAGCAACTGGATTATCTTTTAGAGCGGCTCGTTCTAGCGGCGTAAATGCACCAGGAATGATTTTTATTACGACCTGCATCTCTGGCGCTATTGCCGGTCTGGTAGGAATTGGAACCTTGCTTTCGGATACTCATTCGTACAGCATGGCCTTCCCATCAGGATTTGCATTTACTGGTCTCTCGCTAGCGATTCTCGGCCGAAACCATCCTGTCGGTATCTTCTTCGCTGCGTTCCTCTGGTCATTCCTTGAGCGTGCAGGTCAGGTACTCGAGTTTGAGGGCATTCCACCTGAGATCGTAATTGTGATGCAAGGAACGATTGTTCTCTCGATTGTTATTGCATACGAAGTAGTCGCACGAATCAATCTTCGACAGCAACAGAAGGCTGTTGGAAAAGTCAGCTCAGAAGTCTTAAGCGAAGCGGAGTCAAAGTAATGAGTACTGATACAAAGACACCATCTTCACTAAAGAGTCGGGCGAAGTCTCTCGCTTCTTCTCCAACAAGAATTGCCATACTTATAGCGGGCGTTCTAATCATTCTCTCCTTCGTAGAAAAAGTGACTGGATCAACCGATATTTCATCACCAGGAACTTCTGGTGCAACTCTGCGCTTTGCAATCCCATTACTAATGGCTGGCCTTGGCGGCCTATGGGCAGAACGCGCTGGTGTTATCAATATTGGTCTCGAAGGCATGATGATTGTTGGAACATGGACTGGCGCTTGGTTTGGATTTAAACATGGTCCGCTAGTTGGCTTTATCGCAGCTGCAGTCTTTGGTTTACTATCAGGACTCTTTCACGCAATATTGACGGTAAAAATTGGTATTGATCAAGCGGTATCAGGTTTAGCAATCAACCTCATCGCAGCAGGTGGCGCGAGATATCTTTCAGGAATCTTCTTTCCACCGGTGGGCGGTGATCGAACAGTTTCACCGCCTGTTGCATCCTTCCCGACCTTTACGCTTCCTGGTGTCTCACCATTCTTAGAGAAAATTGATGGAAAGAACATCTTCTTTATCTCAAATGTTGCAGGCATGCTCAATGGCTTCACCAAAGAGATGTCTCTAGTCACGCTCCTCTTCTTATTTATGGTGCCGCTGACATCATGGATTTTATGGCGCAGTAAATTTGGTTTGAGAATGCGCTTCTCAGGTGAGAACCCAATGGCAGCTGAATCTCTTGGAATCAATGTTTATCGAATTCGATATGTAGCTGTCTCTGTTTCAGGAATGCTCGCCTCCCTCGGCGGTGCCTACTTGGCGCTCGTCGCCTCATCCGTTTATCGCGAAGGACAGACAGCAGGTCGAGGCTTTATTGGTCTCGCGACTGTGATCTTCGGTAACTGGAAGCCAGGCGGGGTCTTTGCCGGCTCAATGCTCTTCGGATTTACTGATGCTCTTCGCGTCCGCGAGAACAAGTCAGTAATGGCTCTTATTTTGGTTGCAGGCATAGTCGCAGCCTTTTTAGCAATCTACTTTGCATTCAAAAAGAAGTGGAAGCCAGCGATTTATGCATTCGTCGTTGCAGCTCTTGCGTTATTGCTTAACAAAACCGTTGAGGTAATTCCACAAGAGTTTGTCACAGTCTTTCCTAACTTTGCAACGCTGATTGTTCTTACTTTCCTAGCCCAGAGATTGACACCACCAGCAGCAGCTGGTGCTCCTTATCGACGCGGCTCAGAATAGAAACGGGATAATTTCATGTCAGTTAGCTGGAGCTCTCCAGTACTTGCAAGTCTTAAGCCGGTCATCGAAGGATCTTCTTTGGTCAGGATTAATGAGTCACGTTTAATTGATGTTGCTGATTGGATGGCATACGAAGAGTTTGCAAAGCCAGATGGCTCGATGCTCTTTGATTTTGGCAATGATCCTGATTTCTTGATGGACTTCACCCTTGTGGTAAATACCATGAATTTTGCCTTTACCAATTTTGATACTGGCGTAAAATTTGAGACAGACTATATGGGTAAGCGTTGGTGTGACTCTGAAGCGATGCTTGCATCACTTCATCGCGCGCACAGCGCAGGAATTCCATTCTTCACCGGCGAGTATCTAGCTAACTTAACTCGAAAAGATCTCGAAAAGGTTTTTGCTGGCACGATTGAGATGCCGATGCTTGATGAGCGCGTAGTTATTTTCAATGAAGTTGGCCGAGTGCTAGTTGAGAAGTACAAGGGTCGTTACTCCAACTTTGTTCGTGATTGCGCACCTCGACTTTACGATGATGGAAATGGTTTGCTTGAGCGTCTGACATCAGAGTTCCCACGCTTTAATGATGTCAGCCTCTATAACGGATCAGAGGTTCAAATCTTTAAATTGGCTCAGCTGGGTATCTGGGGCATGCACCTCACTCTTTCGCCCCGTAAAGCTTGGGCGCTAGAGGATGCCGACCAACTCACTGCATTTGCTGACTACATCGTGCCTGTAGGAATGCGAGTAACAAAGATATTTGAATACGCGCCTGAATTAGAGAAGCAGATCAATTCTCTTGTCGAAGTGCCTCGTAATAGCCAGGCCGAGATAGAGCTACGAGCAAATTCAATTTATGCAATAGCGCGCTTAACGGAGGAGATCAATAAGCGCCGCCCAGGAATGGATCCGCTTTTACAGCCTCAAGTTGATTTCCGATTCTGGAAGACCTATCACGCTACCCATTGGCCACACCATCTAACTAAGACTGTGATGTACTAACTATGAAAATCTACTTTGCGGGACCACTCTTCACACCTTACGAGCGCACATATATTGATCAATGCGCAAAGAGAATGCGAGATGCCGGAATGGAGGTCTTCGTTCCTCACGAGATACCACTACCAGATCCAGTAACACCAAAGTTCATTTTCGATACCGATGCTCGTGAGGTACTTGGGGCAAATGTAGTCCTTGCTCTTCTTGATGGCCCAATGGTCGATGATGGAACTGCAAATGAGATTGGAATTTTCTGGTCTGAGATGCGTCATGATAAGAGCAAAAAAGGAATGATTGGGTTGGTTACAGATACCCGAGTAATTCGTGATCGCAACATGATTGATGGAAAAGGAATCAATCTCTTTGTTCGAGGATGTGTTGAAGATGCAGGTCATGTTGTAGATAGTTTCGATAAAGCGTTTGAAATTCTGCTCAAGTGGCAGCAAGAAATAGACTCCTAATTTTCTAGTCTATTTTTAAACCGTAGAAAAAGAGAGAAACTGAGGAACTCTTGGCTGGGTCTTACGTATCGATATTACGCAAACCTCAAGCTTTATCCACTATCGGATTCGGAATGATTGGCCGAATCCCATTAGCGATGAACACGGTGGCACTTGTCTTTCTTGTCTCTGACGTCAGAGGCTCATTTACCTTGGCAGGGCTCACATCAGCGTTCTATACCCTCTCGGGGGCTGCAATTAGCCCTCGGGTAGGTAAGTTGGCAGATCAATTCGGTACCAAGGCCGTCTTTCTACCCGTTACAGCGATCAACTTATTAGCAACAGTGGGAGTGCTCTACTTCATTCACCACTCAACGATTGGGCTGCTCTTCTTTGCTGCTCTTGCGGGTGCAACATTTCCAAACTTTGGCACTATTACGCGCACGCGGTGGAGCCGATCGCTATCAGATCCAAAAGAATTAGATTCCGCACTCTCTCTCGAGTCAGTCTTTGATGAGAGCGCCTTTGTTGTGGGTCCAGCATTAGCCGGTTTGTTGCTCTCACTTTATGGTTCT
>WLNN01000017.1 GCA_009699765.1 Actinomycetota bacterium | reverse complement strand
TCTGCTGAAAACCAGTATTTACAAGAGCTGATGCAATCATTCCAGCGACAAAGTACTGGCTGAAAGTCACACCAGGTGCAATTTTCGTGCTAAATACAGAGCCAAAAATTGCGAGAAGAATTAGTGGAAATAAGAGAGTGAAGACAACTGATTCTTTTTGGCGGAAGAATTGCTTAATTTCAAGATTGCCTCGCTTGAAGCCAATCTCTAGCGCACCGGGAAGAGAGTTACTCATGAATAGCTCCGATCATCGAAAGATAGATATCTTCAAGAGTTGGTCTATGAATACTTAGCTCTGGGACTTCTCCGCCGAGTCGAGCGCTCAGAGTTTTAACAAACTCTGTTGGAGCACTTGTCGCCTCACTTTTTAAATCATTATTTTCTCGCCACTTCACTGTTGCATGTGCGTTAGCGCGACCACCAAGTGTGGCAGGGGTTGAAATCTCAAGAATTTCACCGTTGTTCATTACCGCAACGCGATCAGCGAGTGCTTCTGCCTCATCAAGATAATGCGTGGTGAGAAGAATTGTTGTCCCTTCATCACGGAGTTTCTTAATGAGCACCCAGAATGCTCGACGAGCCTCTGGATCGAAACCGGTAGTGGGTTCATCGAGAAATAAGACTTCTGGGCGACCGATGATTCCTAATCCAACATCGAGCCTGCGACGCTGTCCGCCCGATAATGTGCGTGCGCGATCATCTGCTTTCTCGGCTAACCCGACAAGTGAAATAACATCATTGACTTCGCGAGGGTTTGAGTAATAACTCGCAAAATGTTCTACCGCTTCGCGCACAGTCAGTTCGGCAGTATCTTGCGTGCTCTGTAAGACAATGCCAATTCGATTGCGCCATGCAAGGCCAGCTGAACCCTTTATTGCTGGGTCGGTATCGAGTACCGAAATTTCCCCAGAATCCGCGGTACGAAAACCCTCGAGAATCTCAACGGTTGTTGTCTTTCCTGCCCCATTTGGTCCAAGAATTGCGAAAATTTCACCGCGATTGATATTTAGCGAGAGGCCTTTTACGACAGCAAGGGATCCGTAACTCTTGTAAAGCTCTTTTACTTCAATAACTGGTTGCATGTGGCAACTCTATCGATTCGGTATGGGAAAATACATCTGTGAGCCCGCGCAGAAATCATCCAAAGAGAGGTGGCTCTAAAGGCCGCCCATCTGGTGATGATGAGGAGACTCTTGGGATTACTTCAAACCAAAGTTTTATAGAAGATGAAATGGGCCTTTGGGTTGTTCGTAAATTAACTGGATCTGCTGCAACAAAGCCGTACCGCTGTCCTGGTTGCGACCAACTTATTCCGATGGCAACTCCACATACTGTTGCGTGGCTCGATGGTGATGAAGAGGGTCGCCGTCATTGGCATAACGCATGTTGGGCAAAGCGAAGCAATCGACGCCCGAATACCGAACGAACTCGCAACGCACCCCGATATTAATTAAGAAAGTCGACCACGCAGAGCAGTAAGTAATTTCACGACTAATGAATCAATCTTTGTGGTTCGCTTAAAGCTTGTCATTGGAAGTGGTAATTGGAACTTCGCTCGGACAATCGAACGTGGGTAAGTAAATTCAAGCAAACCTTCTGGACCATGAATGCGGCCGTAACCGGAATCTTTAGTTCCACCGAATGGGATTGATGCAACAGCTGCAAATGAAATTACAGAGTTAATGGCGACCATTCCACAGTGAAGCTGTGATGCAATCCAACGTCCCTGGCGGCGTGACCATACTGATGCGCCGAGTCCATAACGTGAGGCATTAGATAAAGCGATTGCTGTCTCCATATCTGGAACACGATTGATGACCAGTGTTGGGCCAAAGGTTTCATCCGTCACTGCTGTGGAGTTCTCAGGCACCTGCAGCAATACAACTGGCTCTACAAAGCGCTTTCCAACTGATTGAGATCCTCCAACAACAGGGATGCCACCTTTTTTGATTGCATCTTTAATATGGGATTCAATTATTTTAAGCTGTGATGGCATTGTTGCTGGACCATAATTTGCGGTCTCTGGATTTCCAGCATGAATTGTCTTTGCTAATGCGATGACTTTTTCAGTGAAGAGATCAGCAACATTTTCATCCACATATACACGTTCTGCGCCAATACACGTTTGTCCCGCATTTGAGAAAGCAGACCAGACTGTTGCATCGGCAGCCAGTGTGAGATCAGCATCGCGAGCGATGATTACTGGGTCTTTGCCACCACACTCTGCAATTACGGGTGTTAATGATTGAGCGCAGAGAGCTGCAACTTTCTTTGCAGTGTTTGTAGATCCTGTGAATGCGAGCTTTTTAACACCGCTGGTGCAGAGAGCGGCACCAGTCTCACCAAAACCTGTAACGACTTGGAAGTACTCAGAACTTCCAGAAGCATGCTCGAATAATTCAGCAAGCGCCACGCCAACCCCTGGTGTGTATTCACTTGGCTTAAAGACAACTGTATTTCCAGCAGCGAGTGCGTATGCAATAGATCCGATTGGCGTGAAGACTGGATAATTCCAGGGACCGATTACACCAACAACTCCTAATGGCGAACGTTCAACGGTTGCTGACATATTGGCCATAAGCGCGCCAGGAGAACGATGAGAAGTCCGCAAAACATTCTCTGCATTGCGCGCCGCCCATGCCACATGGTGCGCGGCAAGTGTGATCTCCAACTTTGCATCTGAATGCGGCTTTCCAGTTTCTAATGTTACTTGCGCTGCAAGTGAGTCAATCTCAGAGAGAATCAAACGACTATAGGCAAGAAGAATCTTTCGACGTCCCTTATGACCGAGTGCAACCCAACGTGCAGATGCATCATTTGCCAGAGTTACCGCTGCATATACCTCTTTCTCGGAGGTAATTGAATATTTACCCGCTACTTCACCATTTACAGGGTTGAGAGATTCGAAAGTCTTAGCCATAACCAAAGAGTAGTCACTAGAATGCAACTATGTCGGAACCAATCCGCCCCAGCACCGTATTACCAGCCATCCGTACCCCTTTTACCCTTACTACAGAGGATGGCCAAACCCTCGTTGGTGAGATCAGCGCACCTATTGATAATCCAACGACAGCTCTTTTATGCCTGCATCCCAATCCCACTGGTGGGGGAATGATGGATAGTCACATCTATAAAAAGGCGGCTAACAGACTTCCGTCAATGGCTGGTGTCACGATTATTCGATTTAACACTCGAGGAACATCAAGTGAAGCCGGAACAAGTACCGGCGAATACGATGGTGGAGTAAAAGAGAAATTCGATGTACAGGCTGCGATTAATTACTGCTTTGAAACTTTAAAAGTGCAAGAGCTCTGGATTGTTGGTTGGTCATTCGGCACTGAACTTGCAATTTGTCATGCTCGAGATCCACGAATCAAGGGTCTTATTTTATTAAGTCCTCCATTGATGAAAGTTGAAGAGAGCGACCTGCAATTCTGGGCAAATGATGGACGGCCAATCACTGCTTTGATTCCAGAACACGATGACTATTTAAAACCTGAAGAAGCACGAGAAAGATTTGCAATTATTCCGCAATTAAAATTAATCGCAGTAGATAATGCGAAACATCTATGGGTTGGCGAACCTATGGTCCATCGAGTCCTTAGCGAAATTGTTGGAGTTATTGCCCCAACTCGTTTGCCATTACCGACTGAGATTTAAATCTAAGAGCAGCAGGAAGTTATTTATCTCTGTTCGGCGCGCGGGAAGACAACTTCTTCAAGGATAAGAATCGCAGAGGCAGCTACAGGCACTGCCAGCAAGCCTCCGACCAAGCCAAGAAGAGAAGTTCCAATAAGGGCAGAGATAATTGTTACCGCTCCTGGTAGAGCAAGTGTGCGCTTCATAATTTTTGGAGTTACAACATAATTCTCAATCTGAACATATAAAATATAGGCGATAAATGCGATTGCTCCGATTGTCACTGATTGAGTTGCTGCGATCAGTGTGACAACTCCACATCCCAAGAAATGCCCAATTAAGGGAACTAAGCCACAGATAAAGACAATAATGCCAATCGCAATTGGCGAAGGGAGGCCAAGAATAAGAGATAAGAAAGTCATAAATATCGATGCCAAAAACGAGATCAAAATCTGACTTCCAACAAATGCGCCAACTCGAGCAATAATTGCATCAACTAATAGGGCAACTCTAGGACGACGACTAGCTGGTACTAATTTCAGGGAAATTGCAGTTGCCTCTGGAAGTGAAGTGATGAAGTAAAGAGTAAGCACCAAGATTGTTAGACCGGTAAACGTTCCCGATAGAACAGTTTTTCCAACTCCTATTACTCCGCCAAATGCTGAGATGATGAGAGTGCCATTAGAAGAAATGCTTGAAAGCTTCTTTTGAATTGAGTCTATAAAGGCATATTGATCATTGAGATCTGCGATGGTTGGATTTGCTTTGAGATCTTGAAGCAATGCAGGAGCAATTTCAATAAGATGTGATGTTTGTCTTACGAGCGGGGGAACAATAATTGCAATGAAAATTGCAACAAACCCTAAAACCGCTACAAATATGATTGCAACCGCTGTTCGCCTTGATAGACCTCGTCGTCGAATTGCTTCTACGGCTGGATTAAGTCCAGTAGCAAGAAAGAGCGCGACTAAAATTAGAACAAAGACCTGACTTGCACTT
Source organism: Actinomycetota bacterium (assembly GCA_009699765.1). Classification (GTDB taxonomy): domain Bacteria; phylum Actinomycetota; class Actinomycetes; order Nanopelagicales; family Nanopelagicaceae; genus Planktophila. The sequence continues at coordinate 9,221 of WLNN01000017.1, read as the reverse complement.
GCCAGCGCGCGTAAAAGTACAAATGCAGTGAGGGCGCCGACTGTTGCAAGGAATCCAAAGTAAAAAGGGTGACCGCGATCAATGGGTGCTCCCGCATCACCATAATGTGTTGTGGCTGGAGCCTTTTGAGAAGTGCTTTTTCGGGTACCTCGTCCGCCAATACGCTCTGAAAGTGTCATAGTGAATTATAAGTTCATCCTTTAGTGAGAGAATGACCAAATGGCCCTTCGAATTACAGGCGTAGGCGAGGAAATCGCAGCTGTATCTGGCCTGCCCTGGAACCAGAGCCTTGAGCTTTGGCCGGAGGATCCACTGTTAGCCGAAAAACGCGGCATCTCGCGCCACATTGTGCGCTTGGTTCGTTCAACTGATGATCCTGACTCAGAAGTTTATGCAGTGAAAGAGACAGTTTCAGAGTTCGCAAATCGCGAATATAAAATCCTTCGCGAGCTGAAGCAACTCGATGCTCCTAGTGTTCAGTCCATCGCTGTAATTGAAGGCCGCACAGATAACGATTCTGAGGAACTTCCCTGTGCATTGGTAACACGATTCTTGCCTTACTCACTTCCATATCGCGTTCTCTTGAGTGGAAAAGAGGTAACGGCAGAAGATGTAACTTTGATGGCAAATGCCTTAGCGCTTTTACTTGTTCGACTTCACTTACTTGGTTTTTGGTGGGGGGATTGCTCTCTTTCAAACACGCTCTTCCGTCGCGATGCCGAAGGTTATGCTGCTTACTTAGTCGATGCCGAGACAGGGGAGTTTCAGAAAACTCTTAGCGATGGCCAACGCGAACACGATTTAGAGATTGCACATTTCAATGTTGCAGCAGAGCTTGAGGATTTGTCTCTCTCTGGGGTTCTCTATCCCGGACTTGATCCAATTCGTGCAAGCAATGCGCTTATAAAGCGTTATCACCGTTTATGGGCAGCTCTTAAGGAACGTCAAGTTCTAGATCCCAAAGATCGTCACGCAGTTGAACGCGCTATGCGTCAATTACACGATCTCGGTTTTGCGGTAGAAGAAGTTTCTGTACAACTCGAAGAAGGAAATGAGAATTCTGGAAAACTTTACTTCCAACCAAAACTCGTTGCAGCTGGTTATCACAAGAATCGTTTGCGCGATCTAATGGGACTCGATACGGAAGAGTTGCAAGCAAAACGTTTATTGGCATCATTCGACCGATTTAGAGGGCGCGAAAAAACACCTAAGCCGCCGCTCAATGATTCTGCTCGTCGCTGGCTAGAAGAAGTCTTTAACCCAACAGTCGCCCTTATTCCTACTGAATTACTTGGAAGAATTGAGGTTGCCCAGTTCTTCCACGAAGCGTTAGAGCATCGCTGGTATCTCTCTGAAAAAGCAGGCCACGATGTAGGCCTAGAATTTGCTGCACAATCTTATGTAGATCAGATTCTGCCCTTTAGGCGAGATTCTGGCGTTGATGTGAAATCGGAGTCAGCATGACACTTCCACCTAATTTTGGACGCGCCTTTGATTTAAGTAATTTAGGAAAGCCTCCGATTGATTCTTCAACTCCGATGCCAGGTCTAGAAGTGGATGCCACAAATTTAACCTCTGAATTTCTTCCGCTTTCTTTGCAGAAACCAGTAGTTGTGATTTGTTGGTCAGTACGTTCGCCAGAGTCAGTCGAGCTTGTGCGTACTCTAGGAAAATTCGCACTCGCCGATCAAGGCGCTTGGGTTTTGGCCAGAGTGAATATTGATGAACAGCCACAAGTAGCTCAAGCACTCCAAACGAGAGTCGTTCCTTATGGACTTGTTTTCATTGCAGAACAGCCAATCCCATTCTTGGAGCAAGCGTTATCAGAGGAGCAACTTCGTGAAGTTATAACAAAGATTATGACGCTAGCTGCGCAACAAGGAGTTGGAGAAGCCCCGGTCGAGCAGGCAGAGCCAGAAGAAGATGAAGCACTTGCCGCGCTAGATAGCGGAGACTTTGCAGCAGCAGAAGCCGCTTATCGCGCGCTGCTACTACGTAAACCTAATGATGTTTATGGAAAAGTTGGTTTGGCACAAGTGCAGTTATTGATCCGTACTGATGGTGTTGATGCTGCAAAGATTATTCAGAAATCCATTGAGTATCCAGATGATGTTCAAATTCAAATGGAATGTGCTGATATTGAAATTATGCAGGGCGATCTAGAGCAAGGTTTTAAGAGGTTATTGAGATTGATTTCCGTGCTCTCAGGAGACGAGCAGAAGTCAGTGAAAGAACGCTTGCTAGAACTCTTCGCCCTTGTGGATCCCGCAGATCCTCGAGTAATTAAGGCGCGGGCAGCATTAGCGAATGCACTCTTTTGATGAGTACCAGGTAATGAGTACCAGGTAATGACTATAAGAGAGCCTATCTCTCACATATCAGAGAAGAAGCTTCTTCAATCGGTCTTCTTTCTCTTTGGATTTGGAATCATGGCATGGGTTCCGCGATTTCCTGAGGTAAAAGCAAACCTGCACTTAAGCAATGGAACTTTTGGATCAATTATCACCACGGGATCAATCGGTGCATTCTTCGGTCTCTTAACAATTGGGCATATCGTTCATAAAGTCGGCGTGCTAAAGGTTTCATTTGTTAATGTCTTGACACTTTTTGGAGCTTTCGAAGTAATTGTCCATGTTCGGACTCCGCTTTACTTTGCTTTTTGTAACATCCTTATCGGCTTTTCTATCACCGCATTACATGTAGCGCTTAATACGCAGGCATTTCATGTGCAAGAACGTTCTGGTGAGATTGTGGTTACTAGGTCTGCCGGATATTGGAGCGCGGGTGCGTTAGTCACTGCGATACTCTCTGGTTTCTTCGTGGGCCATATTGGATTAGCAATGCATATCGACGGTGTTTCTCTCTTCTGCGCCATTTCAATGATTTGGATCTTGCTTAAACTAAAACCTGTTTTAGTGAAAGCAAACTCTATGCCCGAGAATGATTACACAATCAAAGATATTTTTACACAATTTCATCTGGATTGGCCTGTGAGTTTGGGTCTTGCCTCTGCGATTTACATGGAATTTGCGATAGGTGATTGGGGCACTATCTTCACTAAAGAACGCCTAGAAATTAACGCTGGGTTGAGTAGTTTGCCCTACATATTTTTTACTCTTTTTATCATTTTTGGGCGCTTAAGTGTTCAGAAGATTCTTCACAAGTACAAGATCGATCAAGTCGCAAGATTTTCAACTCTCGTAGCTGGACTCACATTTGCATTCTCAATTGCGATTGCCGTTAATTTGCCACTTAATCTGAAGTGGTATTCCTATGCACTCTTTATCTTTGGATTCTCAATCGCAGGACTCGGTTCAGCAGTGCTAGGCCCTAGCTTTAGCAGCGCGGCTAACCGACGTTCTCCGCATCCGAGTTCCGTAGTTGTCGGGCAGTTGGGAGTCTTGAATAACGTCCTCACGACGAGCTTTAAGTGGATTGTTGCGGGAGTTATTGCGGCTACTGGATCTATTGCCGTTGCGCTAATGATTCCTGCAGCCTTGATGATTATTGCTTCTGCATTCACTCATGTAATGAAAGAGGATTAAGCGCGCTCAAACCAGACTGTTGCCAATGGTGGAATCCGCAAGGTTGTGTAAAGCTCGGTATCAACATCGACTGCAAATGATTTATTAGTTATTCCACTTCCGCCATATTTGAGATCATCTGTGTTGATAACTTCACGCCATACACCTGCTGTAGGCATCCGCAATGAGTAATACTCCTGCGGCACTGGTGAAAAATTAGTTATGCAAACAAGTGGATAGCCAGCATCAGACCAACGTGTAAATGCAATGATGTTGTTGGCGCCGTCATCCCCAACTATCCATTGAAAGCCTTCTGGACTTGTATCTTTTTCCCATAGAGCTGGATGGCGTTGATAGTTAGCGTTGATATCAGCGAGTGCATCCTGAACGTCGGTATGTTCTTTATATTCAGTGAGATGCCACTGAAGACCAAACTCTTGATTCCATTCATCATTTTGCGCAAATTCTTGACCCATAAAGAGAAGCTTCTTACCTGGGTGAGCCCACATAAATCCATAGAGAGCGCGAAGAGTCGCAAGTTTCTGCCAACGATCACCAGGGAACTTATTTACCAAAGAACCTTTTCCATGAACGACCTCATCATGTGAAAGCGGGAGCATAAAGTTTTCAGACCACGCATAAAGAATGGAGAATGTAATCTCATTATGGTGGAACATGCGATGAACTGGCTCGTGCTGCAAGTATTCGAGAGTGTCGTGCATCCAACCCATATTCCACTTAAATCCAAAGCCAAGCCCGTTGCCAGAAGTTTCGCGCGTGACACCTGACCAAGCAGTTGATTCTTCGGCAATCATCATGATTCCAGGGTGGCTCTTATAAGCAGTTGAGGTTGCCTCTTGTAAGAGTTGAACTGCCTCAAGGTTTTCGCGTCCGCCAAACTTATTAGGAAGCCATTCGCCTTCTTCACGTGAATAATCCAAATAAAGCATCGAAGCAACTGCATCTACACGCAAACCGTCGATGTGGAACTCATCTAACCAATACAGAGCACTTGCAACAAGAAAATTTCGGATCTCAGTGCGACCAAAGTTAAAAATTAGAGTGCCCCAGTCAGGGTGCTCGCCAAGACGTGGATCTTCATGTTCGTAGAGTGCTGTGCCATCAAAGCGGGCAAGGGCCCATTCATCCTTAGGAAAATGTGCTGGAACCCAATCCAGAATTACGCCGATTCCTGCCTGGTGCAGCGCATCAACAAGAAAGCGGAAATCATCCGGATTACCAAATCGCGCAGTAGGTGCAAAGAAAGATGTGACTTGATATCCCCACGAAGGTCCATACGGGTATTCGGTAACTGGCAAGAATTCAACATGTGTGAAGTTTTGACTTTTTACGTAATCGACAAGTTCTACTGCGAGTTGGCGATATGTCAGACCTAATCGCCATGAACCAAGATGCACTTCATAAACTGAGACCGGAGAGCGCCACGGTTCAAAATTCTTACGCTGATCCATCCACTCGACATCGCTCCAGCTATATTCACTCTCATTAACAACTGACGCTGTCAGCGGCGGACATTCTGTTTGGCGCGCAAGTGGATCTGCATGATCAACCCAGTTGCCAGATGCGCCACGTATTGCAAACTTATACTTACTTCCTGCGCCAATGTCAGGCAGAAATAGTTCCCAAATACCTGTCGAACCTTGGCGAACCATTGGATGCGTGCCTTTATCCCAAAAATTGTGATCGCCAATCAAACTTACAGCTTGCGCATTTGGAGCCCATACCGAAAATGCTGTTCCTAGAAGATTGCCTTCACCATCACGCAAAACATGTGCGCCAAGTGCGTTCCAAAGCTTTTCATGGCGTCCCTCGTTGATGAGGTGAAAGTCGAGTTCACCAAGAGTCGAATAAGGGTTGAGATAACTAGCCGGCTGTTGAGTTTCTTCCTGAGGCTTGCTGCTCTTAAAAATTCTGGAGAGAAAACTCATGGAGTAATTCTAAAGCTTAACTTTGGCAATGTGAATGACTTTGCCCGATAACCTTGTTGGATCTAGTCGAATGTATGTATGAGGCGACCATTGATATTTTGCGGAATCAATCAAATCTGTTACCTCAAAGTTATCTTTAGCAATTCCAAGTTTATTCATATCCCAATGAACTGTGGTTTCTTGCGCAAAATTTGGATCCAGATTTACAACCATCAAAATCAGATTGTCACCTTCACGCTTTGAGTAGGCGAGAATCTGCTCGTTTTCACAGTGATGAAATTGCAGATTTCGAAGACGTTGGAGAGCAATGTTTTCTCGGCGAATTCTATTGAGTACGGTAATAAATGGCGCCAGAGTTAGCTTCTTCTTCTCTGCCCCGGCCCAGTCTCGAATCTTGATTTCGTACTTCTCTGAATCAAGGTATTCCTCGCCACCATCTTTAAATTTACGATGTTCGTAGAGTTCGTAACCTGCATACATTCCCCACGATGGAGTAAGAGTTGCAGCTAACGCAGCTCTAATTGCGAAGATCGCTGGATTACCGCTCTGAAGATGGAAAGGCAAAATATCGGGAGTATTTACCCAAAAGTTTGGGCGGAAGAAGGCAGAAGTCTGATGTGCAACTTCGTTGCTATATTCGATGAGTTCTTGCTTTGAGGTACGCCAAGTGAAATATGTATATGACTGATGAAAACCAGCCTTACCAAGAGCGTGCATCATTGGTGCTTTTGTAAATGCTTCAGCTAAGAAAATTACATCAGGAGACTCAAGGCGAATGGTGTTCATTACATCAGCCCAGAAATGAACTGGCTTTGTATGAGGATTATCAACGCGAAAGATCGAAACACCTTTTGAGATCCAGAAGCGAAGGACACTTAGTGATTCATTCAGGATTCCTGCATAGTCATTATCAAAATTAATTGGATAGATATCCTGATACTTCTTAGGTGGATTTTCTGCATATGCAATCGTTCCATCTAGGCGATGAGTGAAAAATTCTGGATGCTCTCGTACCCATGGATGATCTGGTGAAACTTGGAGCGCAAAGTCGAGTGCAACTTCAATCTTTTGCTTCTTCGCTGCAGAAACAAATTCTTCAAAATCTTTCATTGTGCCAAGTGCTGGATTGATTTCTGTGTGGCCGCCTTCAGCTCCACCTATTGCCCACGGGACTCCAGGATCAGATGGAGTTGGAGTGAGTGAGTTATTGCGCCCTTTACGGTGGGATTGACCAATGGGATGAATTGGTGGAAGGTAAAGGATGTCGAAACCCATTGCAGCCACTGCTGGAATGCGATTAATTGCACTCTTAAAAGTTCCGCTTGTAACTGTGCCATCGGCATTAAGCACTGCGCCTTCACTGCGAGGAAAAAATTCATACCAAGAGCCAACAAGTGCACGCTGATGGTCTGCGCGAATTGGGTACTTTTCACTTAATGAGCTCAAACGGCGGATGGGATTTGATGCACAATACGAACGGATTACATCGGTTGAGGCGATGCCAAATTTATTAAGTGGAGCGAGCTTCTTATCTTTAAGCGCGGCAAGGGGGGCCTTTAAGAGTGCCTTAGCTGCAGAATCACGGTCGAGGATTTCTTCAAATAATTGAGCACCTACTAAACACATGAGCTCTGAATCAATATCTGAGCCAATCTTTATTTGAGCGTCATGGAACCAAGTGGCTAATGGATTGTCATAACTCTCTATTGAAAATGTGAAATCGCCTCGCGCAGGAATAGTGATGTCAGCGGTGTAACGATCGCCGCCATGCCAAATTTCATGCATTACAACGCGAGAAATTTCTTTACCTTGAGAATCAAATAGAACTACATCAGCACCAAGTGAATCATGGCCTTCTCGAAAAATTGTTGCACTGACAGGAAATGTTTCACCGGGAATTACTTTGACCGGTACAAATTCTCCCCCGAACAAAGTTACGGGGGAGACATCTGCTACTGGAATTCGGTTAATAGAATTATCCCTCTGTGTTTCCTGCATCTGCTGAAGTTACATCAAAGATGCGGTACTTGTTAATAGCTTCCGCAACAAGAGATTCTTTAACTTCACCACTCTTAGCGAGTTGAGCAAGAGTCGCAACTACGATTGATTCGGCATCAACCTTGAAGTGGCGACGAAGCGCTCCACGGGTATCAGAAAGTCCGAATCCGTCGGTTCCGAGTGCATAGAAAGCATTTGGAACCCATGGTGCAATTTGATCTTGAACTGCGCGCATAAAGTCAGAGACTGCAACAACTGGACCTTCAGTACCCTTTAACTTCTCTGAAATGTATGCGCTCTTCTGTGATGAAGGGTTAAGGAGATTATGGCTATCAACTTCAAGACCATCACGGCGAAGTTCATTCCAAGAAGTTACAGACCAGACAGAAGCGCTAACGCCCCAATCCTTCTGCAAGAGCTCTTGTGCCTTAAGTGCCCAATTAACACCGACTCCAGAGGCGAGGATCTGCGCGTTCTTCTTACGCTGTTTTGATCCTGGCTTTAGAAGATAGATGCCGCGTAGCAATCCAGCTACATCAAGGTTTTCAGGTTCAGCAGGTTGCTGATACGGCTCGTTGTAAACCGTTAGATAGTAATAAATGTTTTCGCTATTTTCGCCATACATACGGCGAAGGCCGTCCTTGAAGATGTGTCCGAGTTCGTAAGCAAATGCTGGGTCGTATGCAACAACTGCTGGGTTGGTAGAAGCGAGAAGATGCGAGTGACCATCTTCATGCTGCAAGCCCTCGCCATTGAGAGTTGTGCGTCCCGCGGTCGCGCCGAGCACAAAGCCACGAACCATCTGATCGGATGCTGCCCAGAAAGCATCTCCGGTGCGCTGGAATCCAAACATTGAATAGAAAATGTAAATCGGAATCATTGGTTCGTCATGAGTTGAGTATGAAGACCCCACAGCGGTAAATGAAGCTACGGAACCTGCCTCATTGATTCCTTCGTGAAGAATCTGTCCTGAAACTGATTCTTTGTAAGAAAGGATTAGTTCGCGGTCAACTGATGTGTATTGCTGACCATGAGGTGAGTAAATTTTTAGTGAGGGGAACAAAGAATCAAGACCGAATGTGCGAGCTTCGTCCGGAATAATCGGGACAATTCGCTTTCCGATTCCTTCATCCTTTACGAGATCCTTCAACATGCGCACAAAGGCCATTGTTGTTGCAACTTCTTGCTGACCTGAGCCGCGTCGAACTGAATCGTAAACAGAATCTGGAGGCGTTGGAAGTGGCTTTGAAACCGTACGACGACGCGGAACTGTTCCACCAAGAGCTGCACGACGTTCTGCAAGGTACTTAGCTTCCACTGAATCTTCAGCTGGCTTGAAATATGCAGGTGTGTACTTATCGAGGGCACTATCTGGAAGTGGAATTTCTAGACGATCGCGGAACTCTGTGATGTCTTCGAGAGTCATCTTCTTCATTTGGTGCGTTGAGTTACGTGCCTCGAAATGCGAACCAAGTGTCCAACCCTTAACTGTCTTTGCAAGAATGACAGTGGGCTTTCCATTCTTCTGTGTCGCAGCTAAATATGCAGCGTAAAGCTTGCGGTAATCGTGGCCACCGCGCTTGAGGTTCCAGATGTCATCATCAGAATAATTGGCAACCATTGCGGCGGTGCGTGGATCTTTGCCAAAGAAATGCTCGCGAACATAAGCGCCAGATTCAGCCTTAAATGTTTGATAGTCGCCATCAAGAGTTGTATTCATGATATTTACAAGAGCGCCTTCACGGTCTTG
>WLNN01000016.1 GCA_009699765.1 Actinomycetota bacterium | reverse complement strand
GACAAATGGAATCACTGTAAAACACTCTGGTGGGTCACTTCCGTCAATGCCTCATATTGAAATGACTGTTCAGATGCTTCGAGATTTCGGTGCAAACGTCACGGTCGATTCTGCAAATAACACTTGGCGCGTAGAGCCCGGTCCGCTACATGGCGTCGATTTAGTAATCGAACCTGATTTGTCCAACGCTGCTCCATTTATTTCACTTGCAATGGTTTGTGGTGGCTCTATTACTATTTCCGATTGGCCAAAATTGACAACCCAACCCGGTGATCAATTGAGAGAAATCTTCTCTGTTATGGGGGCAAAAGTTGAATTTGTTGAGTCTGGACTCAAGGTAACTGGTGGTCCTTCAATTCATGGAATTGATATCGATCTCCACGATGTCGGCGAGCTAACGCCATCAATTGCAGCGCTGGCAGCGCTGGCAGATTCACCTTCGCACCTACGAGGAATTGGCCACTTACGATTGCATGAAACGGATCGACTTGCGGCGCTGACTTCTGAAATTAATAATCTCGGAGGAAGTGTTATTGAAGAGCCAACCGCTCTTCACATTACGCCTAAACCGCTTCAAAAAGGCACTTTTCATACCTATGAGGACCACCGCTTAGCAACTGCTGGCGCTGTGATTGGTTTAGTTGTTGAGGGAATTCAAGTAGAGAACATTGCGACAACGCGCAAAACGCTTACTGATTTCCCTGGGCTTTGGAGTAGCCTACTTAACTAAATGGATATTTCGACATGGTGAAACGACCTGATGAAACCAAGATGGTGAGTAAATGACGCCTCGTGAATATGACGAATCAGATGTTCGCATTCGTCCTACACGTACAACCCGGCGCCGCAGTAAAGACCGCCCATCACACAGTGATTCACAAACTGCTCTCGTAATTTCTGTTGATCGCGGTCGCAGTGGATGTGTAATTGAAAATGGTGCAAATGCAGGACAACTAGTTGTTGCAATGAAAGCTCGCGAGCTGGGTCCAAAATCAGTTGTTGTTGGCGACTCAGTCGAAATTGTTGGCGATATATCTGGTGGTGAAGGGACTCTCGCCCGAATTGTTAAAGTGAATGAGAGAACTAATTCTCTAAGCCGTACTGTCGATGATGCTGCAAAGCTCGAGCGCACAATCGTGGCAAACATCGATCAATTATTGATTGTAGTTGCCTCTGCAAATCCAGAACCACGACGTGGATTAATTGATCGTTTCTTGGTTAGCGCTTTTATTGAGAAGATTCATCCGATTATTGTCGTTACCAAAATTGATGTCGCGCCAGTTCCAGAATTTATGGAGAAATATGCAGCCCTGGGTGTTGAAATCATGACAACTTCATCAAAGGTTGCCGATCGTCCAGCTCAGGTAGCTGAAATCGCTGAGCTGCTACAGAATAAAATTTCGGTACTTGTTGGACATTCTGGTGTTGGAAAATCAACACTGATTAATGAATTGGTACCTGAGGCAGATCGCCTGACTGGTGATGTTAATGATGTAACTGGACGTGGACGTCACACATCATCAAGTGCGATTGCATTGGCGCTACCAGGTGGCGGATGGATTATTGATACCCCTGGGATTCGTGCATTTGGGCTCGCACATCGCGACCCTCGCGAAATTGTGAAAGCTTTCCCTGATCTGGCAGAGGCGGCGAGTACCTGCATGTCTCATTGCTCTCATTCAGAAGAATCTTGTGCGCTTAATGAGTGGGTCAACGCTGATCCTGCTCAAAGTGAAGAGCGTCTCTTACGCCTTGAAAGTCTACGTTCGCTCTTAGATGTACAGAGTTACGTAGAATATCCGCATGAGCAGCAGTAACAGCATCGGAGAAGACCTCACTCTGGCACACCGATTGGCAGATGCCGCAGATGCAATCACGCTCAAGCGATATCAAGCGCTAGATCTTGCAGTCAGTACTAAGCCAGATAAAACTCCAGTTACTGATGCAGATAAATCAGCCGAGGAAGCAATTCGTGCTTTATTGCATGCTCACCGACCAAATGATGGAATCGTTGGTGAAGAATTTGGAAATGAAGGCCTTGAAAAAAATCGTTACTGGGTTATTGATCCAATTGATGGCACAAAGAATTTCTTACGTGGCGTACCGACTTGGGCAACGCTTATTGGTTTAGTCGAGCGTCTTGAAGATGGACGCCAGCGCACAATTGTTAGCGTGGTTAGCGCTCCAGCTTTATTCCGCAGATGGTCCGCGCATCTCGGTGGTGGAGCATTCGTCACTCTCAACCATGAAACAACGCGTCGAATCCATGTCTCAGACGTTTCTCGAATTGAAGATGCATCTATCTCGTACTCAGATTTTTCTGGTTGGGGTGAGATGTTAGAACCATTCCACGATTTATTAGGGAAAGCGTGGCGCACGCGTGGCTATGGAGATTTCTGGTCGCATATGTTGGTTGCAGAAGGTGCTCTTGAAGTCGCAATTGAACCTGAGCTTGCTCTCTGGGACATGGTCGCACTCGACTTGATAGTTACAGAAGCTGGCGGAGTCTTTTCAAATACAAAGGGAGAGATTGGTCCACACGGTGGCAATGGGGTTTCAACTAATGCTGCACTGCATCAATATGTTATTTCTTCTCTCGGTGCATCAGAGAATAAATCAGAGAGTAAATAGGCGTAGGTATGGAAGATATCCAGATCGACCTCAACCGCTCGAAGCAACCAGAACAATCTCCGCTACCCGAAATTGATTTAAGTAGAGCCACATTAGTTGCACAGACTTACGCCGTATCCGGGATGACTTGCAGCTCTTGCGTGAATACTGTCGAACGCGCACTCAACTCGATCTCTGGGGTTAGCGCATCAGTAAATTTTGCCTCAGAGACCGTGCATATCGTTGCCCCTTCTCAAATCAAGCCAGAGGTGATTATTAAGGCTATTAAGGGAGCGGGATATACCGCTTTACTTCTTGCAGATCAGAAAGATCCAGCGCTTCATCGAAAAGGTGCAGCGCGCGCTCTATTTTTTGCAATTATCTTTGCAGTGCCCACCATCGCTATTTCAATGATGATGTCATGGCATGATTCCATTAATTCCGAGTTAATTAGCCTCTTTGATCAGTATGAAATTCCACTGCCACCACATGCTCACCACCTATTTGTTTCATGGTTGGCGCTTGCCCTTACAACACCTCTTATTCTCTTTGTAGCATTTCCAATTCATCGTGCTGCAATTCGAAATTTCTTCCATCCAACAATGGATTCACTTATCTCTCTAGGTTCAATCTCTGCATATTCTTGGTCAATTTATGCCACGTACACAGATTCTGGCGAGGTTTATACAGAAGTTGCTGCCGGAGTCTTGCTATTTGTAATCCTGGGTCGCTACCTGGAAGCGCGCGCAAAGCGCAGAGCAAGTAGTGCGCTCTCGACACTGCTCGCACTTGGAGAGAAAGAAGTTACTGTTCTACGAAGTGGTAGTGAAATTCTCATTCCAATCTCACATTTAAAGGTGGGTGATGAGTTTGTAGTTAAGCCTGGCTCACGAATAGCTACCGATGGAATTGTAATTTCAGGCCTTTCATCAATTGATAATTCTTTGATCACTGGCGAATCGCTTCCTACTGATGTCTATCCGGGCTCGCGAGTAATTGGCTCTGCTCTCAATCACAATGGCCGCATAATTGTTAGAGCTACTCGAGTTGGCAGTGATACTGAGATGGCTCGAATAACTGCAATGGTTGTTACGGCCCAGGGAAGTAAGTCACCAATTCAGCAGAGCGCTGACAAAATTGCTTCAATCTTTGTTCCAGTGGTCACCATGCTTGCTCTTGCTACCGGTGCTTATTGGTATTTTCTCGCCGGAAAGAATGAGACTGTTGCTATTTCTATAGCAATCACGGTCTTGGTAATTGCCTGCCCATGTGCACTTGGTTTAGCTACCCCAGTTGCCTTACTTGTTGCATCTGGTCGAGGTGCGCTTCGAGGCATTGTCATCCGACATCCTCGCGCACTCACTGCTGCAAGTGAAGTTAGCGTTGTTGTTTTCGACAAGACTGGAACTCTCACCGATGGCGTGATGACGGTTCAAGATGTTGTGATTCCAGTTTCAGCTCAGAAACCTTTAGGTGCAACATTTGCAGGATTGCTAAATGAGAAAAATGTACTTTCATTAGCACTTGCTCTGGAAAGTCAGAATGACCATCCGGTTGCAGAAGCAATCGTTGAGTACTGCACATCAAAATCGGCAGAGAAACTCTCGGTATCGGAATTTACCCAAACTCCCGGAGCTGGCGTTGCTGCTCGTGTGAACGCCTTCGGAAAAAATATGGTCGTGATTATTGGCTCACCAGAATCTGTATCGCATAGCGCTATTGCGCTCGATCCTGCTTTGGAACAAGCAATTGCGGATGCAAAAGCTGCCTCGCGAACCGCTTCACTCCTCGCAATAGATGGCGTTGCAATTGCACTCTTTGCAACTGGAGACGTTCTCAAGAAAGATGCTGCTGCAACCATCGCGGCTCTGCAATCTCGAGGAATTGAAAGCTGGTTAGTAACTGGCGATCATTTTGAAGCAGCAAAATCTGTGGCCACCCTAGTAGGCATCTCTGAAAATAGAATAATCGCAGGTGCAACTCCTGAAGGAAAAATTGAGAAGGTGCGCGAGCTTCAGGCCAGTGGTGCTCGAGTTCTGATGATTGGTGATGGCGTCAATGATGCGGCAGCGCTAGCGCAGGCAGACCTCAGTATCGCAATGGGAACAGGCACGGATACTGCGATTTCAACTGCTGACATCACGTTGATGCGCCCGCAGTTAATGGGCGTAATTGACTCTTTAAACCTTGCACGAAAGACACTTGCGACAATCAGAGTTAATCTTGGGTGGGCATTCGCTTATAACGTAATTGGATTGCCTTTAGCCGCTATCGGCTTAATGACACCTTTATATGCAGCAGCCGCAATGGCGTTGAGCAGTTTATTTGTTGTTACTAACTCTCTTCGGATCCGCTAAAAGTTCGAACTAAAGAGGTTGCGCCGATATAAATTGGGAATGCAACCATAATTACTAGCGAAATCATTGAGTATTGGATTCCATCGGTATTTGAGTAATCCCAAGACAAAAGAAAAAGATTCAGTAAGTAGATTATTGCAAAAGGTAATGTGAATTTTCTCCACTTTCTCACACGGACTAAATGTGGAAATTTAATATTTGTTAGCTGAGAAACTGCCAACAGCACCGTCACAATCGCTGTTGTTCTTTGTGAGAGATCGAGAATTAGGAACGATGGAACAGCTAGATTCCAGACTGCCGGAAATCCATTAAACCAATGATCTTCGGTCTCAATATCAGTTCGTGCAAACCAGAGAGCAGATAACAAAATCACAATTGCCGCAATTAAAGTTTGGAACTCTGAGGGCAACATATTTAGACGAATCATCAAAGCAACTGGGACAACCACGCATGTCACGTAATCAACTATTAAATCTAGAACGTAACCATCAACACGGGGAGCATTAAAGACAACATCGATTTTTCGAGCAATTGGACCATCAAGGCCATCAAGAATTTGGCATACAAGCAACCAAAGCAGTGCGCCTCGAACATTCCCATCGATCACGGCTTGCAGTGCCAGCAAGCCAGCAGCAGCGCCACTTGCAGTCATGACATGGAGGGCGTAGCCAGCGTTTCGGTTAAACCTCTCACCAGGTTGCATTTGATTATTTCTTTCCCCCACAAGCGGCGAGAATAGCGAATGGCCGCCCTAAATAAGTTCTATTTGGGACGACCACGGCCTTGCAATTATTACTGAGCACTAATACTTACATGCTCTATTTCGAACTAGTAGCGGGGGCAGGATTTGAACCTACGACCTCTGGGTTATGAGCCCAGCGAGCTACCGAGCTGCTCCACCCCGCGTCGGTAAGCGCAATTCTAGTGAATTGCACTTACATCACCAAATCGAGTGACTGCTCGCGCGCAGAACGCTACTTAGCTCGTGATTGTGCTGCAATAGCAGCTGCAATAGCAGCTTTCAAACGATCTTGTGCTCGACCGTATGCAGCAAAGTCACCCTTTGCAAGTGCGCTCTGTCCATCAGCAATCGCTTGCTTTGCATTTGCAAGTGCTGATGCAAGATCGGCAGAACTGTTAGATGTAGTTGGTGAAGATGGAGTACTTGTAGTTGTTCCAGAATTGCCACCAAATACTTGATCAAGTGCGCCCTTGAGCGAACTATCAAATCCAATGACATCACCGAATGAAACAAGAACTTTCTGCAAGAGTGGATATGCAGAATTGTTAGAAGTGGCCTTAACGTAAACAGGTTGGACGTAGAGCAATCCACCACCGACTGGAAGGGTCAGGAGATTTCCTAGAACTACATCTGATCCACCCTGGCGCAACAATGAGAGTGCGTTAGCGACCTCTGGTTTTGCTTCAAAGTTGGAAGCAATCTGAGATGGTCCTGCAATATTGGTACTTCGTGGAAGTTGCAGCACTGTGATTTTTCCGTAATCAGGTCCTGGCTTTGAATTAACTACCGCAAAAGCTGTGAGGTTTTCACGAACACCACGTGGCACAAATGGAGTGGTTAATGAGAACGCTGGTGCCTTCTCATTAGGAAGTTTCAAAGTTAAGTAATAAGGAGGCTGTGCGCCTGCATTTCCACCGAATGTTGAAGGGTCACTTGGCACTCGCCAGAAATCCTGACCGCCGTAATACGCTGCAGCTGTTTTAACGTGGTACGAAGCAAGAATATCTCGCTGAACACGGAAGAGATCTTCAGGATAACGAATGTGCTCAAGGAGGCTCTTTGAAATTGCGCTCTTTGGCTGCACGGTCTTTGGGAATGCCTTCATCCAGCTCTTCAGCACTGGATCTTTCTCATCCCATTGGAAGAGAGTGACTGTTCCGTCGTAGGCGTCAACCGTTGCTTTTACAGAGTTACGGATGTAGCTCACGCGCTGATTGCCTTGTGCGGTGATAGATGCAGAGTTACGTGTGAGCGCATCCTGTGTCGCATCAGCAAGTGATGTTCCCTCTGAATATGGGTAACCAGCACTTGTTGTGTAACCGTCAATAATCCAAGTGATCTTTCCATCAACAATAGCTGGGTATGGGTCGCCATCAAGAGTTAGCCATGGCGCAACTTTTGCTACACGTTCGCGAGGATTACGGTTGTAGAGAATCTTTGAATCTTTATTAATTAAGTTTGAGAGCAAAATTCGCTGCTCGCCGTATTTAACTGCAAAGAGCAACTTGTTAAATGTTCCACCAACTGGAACTCCACCTTTACCGCTATAGGTGACATTCTTCTGGCCGGAAGATGAAGTATCGTCTGGATAATCGAATTCAACAGGAGTGCTCTTTGTAGTACCACCAATAATTGAGTACTCGGGTGAGTTCTCGCCGAAATACACACGAGGTTCGAATTCTCCTAAACCTTTTGTTGGTGGAAGATCTCCAACAATAAAGTTCGGCTTTCCATCAGCATCAACTGCATTTCCAAAAGCAGCAACAAACCCAAATCCGTGGGTGTATACAAGGTGATCATTGATCCAGTTACGGCTTGGGTTTCCATCAATATTAAGTTCGCGAACCGCAACGACCGCATCACGGGCTACACCATTAACTGTGTAACGATCTATATCGAGTGACTCGGTAAAACCGTAGTAAGGCTTAATCTGCTGCAACTGGCGGAATGTTGCTGAAAGCACATTCGGATCCATCAGGCGAATATTGTTGATAGTTGTTGCATCAGCTGCGAGTTGGCCAGAACTCGTTGTCAGAGTTGCGTTGTAATCCTGAATATCGACGTTTGTAAGGCCGTAAGCAGCTCGTGTGGCATCGATATTGCGCTGAATATAAGGCGCTTCTTTTGATGATTCCGAAGGCTTTACCTGAAATTGCTGAACAGCACTTGGATAAATCCCCGCAATAAGTACTGCCGAAATCACCATCAAGGCGGTACCAGCTGCAGGAAGAAGCCATGAACGACGAATGATATTTGCGAAAAAGAGCAGGGCGCAGACAACTGCAATACCCGCAAGAATTGCCTTAGCAGGGAGCGTTGCATTGATATCTGTATATGTTGCTCCGGTGATTAACTTATTTTCTTTTAGTGCAAGTGCATAACGATCAAACCAGTATGCGACTGCTTTCATCAGAACTATAAGTCCAAAAAGAATTGACAGCTGAACGCGAGCAGCAACTGTTGTGCGATCACCTTGACCTTGGGTGCGGATTCCACCATACATATAATGGACAAAGACGGTTGCAATTGTTGCAAGTATGAGCGCAGAGATAGCCCAACCAATTAGCGCTTGGTAAAGCGGTAACTTAAATGCAAAGAACGAAATATCAAGATTAAATTGTGGATCTTTGACTCCAAATTCAGTGGAGTTCTTAAAGAGTAACCACTCGCGCCAATAAAGAGCTCCTGATGTTCCTGCAAAATATGTGATTGCAAGAATGAGTCCGAGAAATACCCATCGGATAATCGGGTCAATTTGTGCACGAATGCGCTCGACGCCATTGAGCTCGATTGAGGTTGGAACGTAGAAAGGACGACGCTTATAAGCAAGGTAAATATTTAGTGAAATAATAAGGGAGCTAATCAATCCTGTTATCAGGAATAGCTCAACCTTTGTTGAAAGAACTTTGCTCCAAACGCTGGTGAAGTCAACAGATTTGAACCAGAGCCAATCAATATAAAAACCACTTAATGAAACAAAGACTGCTCCAACAGCAACAAGGAGACCAACGGTTATTGCTAGAGGCGTGCGATTTCTATTCATGCTCCAACGTTATCGCACCCTTGTATTCCTGCAGAATTGAAAGCTTTTTGCGACTTATTTGCAGTATTGGGTGCTTCCAACAAGTACTCGAGTGCATCCCCAATGGTCTCTACCGCAACCACTTTGATGCCTTCAACGGTGTCAGGAAGGTCTAGGCAGTTCTCGGTAGAAACAAAGATGACCGACGCCCCTGCCTTTTTTGCACCAAGAATTTTCTCGGTCACCCCACCGATAGCACCAATCTTCCCGTCGGCTGAAATCGTTCCGGTTCCGGCAATTTTACGGCCGGCGAGAATGTCTTTAGGTGTTAGAAGATCAATTAATCCCAATGTAAAGATTAAGCCACCGCTAGGTCCGCCGGTATTTTCGAGTGAAACACGAACAGATTTATCACTCACTTTAGAGAGATCAATCTCTGGGAAATAGGTAGCGATTACTTTCTTGGCTGCGGTCAAAGCGAGGCTCTGAGATTTCTGCATCGCTTTAGTTCCGACAGCGCGTTCAGCTTTATCCGAAGAAAATTTTTCATACCAAATACTTCTCGGGTTTACTACGCAATCTCCCCAGATCCAACAACCAAGAACTGAAGCACCGAGAACTTTGGTTTCAGGATTTGTTATATAAATTGTGAGTAGATAAAGCTGTCCATTAACAGGATGTGCAAGCGTTTTATCTGGATCTTTAATTGTGAGAACTTTTGGAAAAAGTGATGTCGGCTCCCCTGGTGTTATCAGAACGAAGTTCATTGGGGCTGCAAGAGCTACAACTAGAGAAATTGCTAAAAGAATTTGAAGGATCCGGGGTGGCCTTGAAAAGCGCAGCGTTTTACTTCTGGGGCGCATCTCTTTTAAATTTACTTTTCTGGTTACTTTTTAGGTTCGTTATCACGGAATGAGTTTTGAAAGCGCTCAAATTGATTGACCGAACGCGCTGTGCCCTTCTCAAATTTGCCTTTAAAGCGTGAAATCCAGAGGACATAACCCAAGGCGCCGATTACTCCTGCCAGCGGGACTAGCCACCAAATTAGCGCGGTGAATGCGGAGGAAGAGGCGGCAAAGGAAGTCATTGAAATAGAATACTGCCCGCGGGAAGAAAGTGCTCACTATCGGCGTTCTACCTCCTAGACTGCCACGAATTTTGTCAATTTTTGTCAATGAAAATAGAGAGATAGGAAAGCACCATGACGCCATTTGGATTTACACCTGATGATGGTGATCAGAGCGGTAATGAAAACGAAAAGCTTGAGGCGATGATGCGCCAGATGCAAGAACAGATTAAGCAACAGTTCGAGCAACTTGGTCTCAATGGCGCAGCTGGTTTTCCTTTTGCAAATTTCGGTGGTGGCCAATTTGGAGATAAGCAGGAAGCTCTTCCACTTGCACCTATTCGCGATACGGCAAAGAAATTTGTTTCGGCAAAAGGCTCGCAGCCACTTGGAACAAATGATCTGACTGCAGTTAATAACGCGCTAGAAATAGCAGATCTCTGGCTCAATGAAGCGACAGATTTTCCGGCTACATCTGCAACACAACCTCGAGCAATTAGCCGTCTTGATTGGGTTGATGAAACTCTTCCAGGTTGGCAAGCCACGATGGAGCCGCTCGCATCTGGGCTAAGTAATGCGATATCAAAATTACTTGATGAGGCGATCGCCTCGCAGAGCGGTGAATATGAAGAAGCGATGGCAGCAGCCCCGATGGGCGCAATTGCTGGTTTATTACGCTCATTTATTGGCACGATGATTGCAACACAACTCGGACAAGCAATTGGATCAATTGCGTCGACAACAACTGGAGCACATGACACTGGTTTGCCGATTCTCACACCGTCACGCCCCTTGTTAATCCCTGAGAATATTGAGTTTTGGGGTGTTGATTCGGAGGTTGCAAAGACTGAGATTTATCTTTTTCATGCTCTTCGTGAGGGCGCAATAGCTCGTTTATTCGAACATAACCCTTGGATAGTTTCTTATATCCGCAGTGCAATTGTCGAGTACGGAGCAGGAATCCGTATAGATCTGGATGCAATTCAACGTCAAGCAGAAGAAGCAATGCAATCAATGGGCGGTGAAGAAGGCCAGTCATTTTCAATTTCGCTAGATAGCGGAATTTTCACACCTGAGGAAACTCCATCACAAAGTGCTGCGCTCTCTAAATTAGAAACTGTTCTCGCACTTGTTGATGGCTGGGCTGATGATGTTGCAACTCTCGCTGCTGGTAATCGAATCCCATCCATCACCGCACTTCGCGAAACACATCGACGTAAGCGAGCAACCAATGCACCATCACAACAGCTTTTCAAAACAATGTTAGGGCTTGAAGTTTCTCCAAAGCTCGCGAGAGAGGCGAGCGCGTTTTGGAATCGCATCCGCGAATTAAAAGGTATCTCTACCCGCGATCAAATTTGGAGTGGCATTCTTCCGAGCGCAACAGAATTGCATGCACCGGATCTCTTCCTTGCTTCAACCGAAATTCCCGACGATCTCTCAGGACTCATCTAGTTTTCTAAATTTTTTAGAGAAAAGCGAAGTCCCCGGGGCCACATTTAATATCTGCCTTCCCCTTGCAGATATCAAACGGTTATCCGAGGACTTCGTAACCGCAAAGTACGCAAAAAAGAGCGTGTGTGCAAATAGCAAACGGAGAATTCGGACATACAATTCCTCAATGCTAGGTAGAGAGATTGGTCCAAATCACGAGATGAATCTGGATAGCGCGAACGATGATGAAATCGCACCGACTCTGCCTGGAATCAATGAGGGCGAGATTCTCGTCATCCGTTCCTCGCGTCGAAAGAAAAATGCATCTGCCTATCGACAAGGTGGCCGAATAGTTATCTCACTGCCTGCTCGAATGAGTAAGGCGGAGGAAGCTCAAGTCGTTCCAGAACTCATTGCGATTATTCGAGGCCGCGAGGAGGCTAAGACTCCAACGGAGGAGCTTCTGGCATCGCGTATCGATCAACTGCTGACTGAGCTCGCTCCTGAAATCACCTCCCGCCCAGCCAGTGTTAGTTGGCGACCGATGCGCGAGCGCTGGGGCTCTTGTACAAGCGTGGATCGAACTATCCGTATCTCAGACCGCCTCAAGCTAGCTCCCGACTATGCCCTTGACTATGTCCTCTTCCATGAGGCGATTCACCTTCAATGGGGCGATCACGGCGAGGAATTTACCGAGTGCTTGGCACGGTTTGATGACTCTGAGCTCGCCAGCGCCTATCTAGATGGCTGGGAGGCGGCAGAACGGGCGATGCTCGCCCCAGTTGAGCTCAAGAAGCTCGGCTTGAAGGGTTGAAGGCGAGCGGAGACTGTAAAGGGCGATAAGAAGTCAGAAAATTGGAGCTAAATTCCCCGTCTGCTTACACGTGTTTGAGCGTGGAGCGGAGTACTGTTTCAACCAATACGCGTAGCCGAATAACCCGGATGCGCCGATTGGAGGCAATCATGACAGAGGTAGAGACATATAAAGGTGACGCTTACTGCGTTAAGTGCAAGGAGAAGCGTGACTTCGAGGGAACCGTAAAGGTCTCTGACTCAGGTCGTCGCATGGCACAGGGCATCTGCCCAGTCTGCGGTACCAAGGTCAACCGTATCCTCGGTAAGGCTCAGTAATTCTCGTACTTAATAAGCACGACTAGCACGACAAGTAATACATGTAAGACAAGTAAGACAGTCACAGATGTAGTTGAACCCCTCGCTTAATGCGGGGGGTTCTTCTTTTCTCGCTCAACGTATCAATCTGAGTGCGTGCTCCACAGATGTCGATCCGTATCATTAAATGAGAAATTCCAAGCTCGCATCATTGCCCATGAAATTAAATACATCGATGGCTAACAATCTTGATTCACTTACCCGCTCAACACGAGCGGCCTTACCGTCACAGGAATTAACTGGGGATTCAACTGAGGATTCAACTAGCGAATCAACGGCGGCTAAGCGCTACTCCTTGATTCGCGGATGTTCGCTCTTTGAACATAACCAAGGTTTAGTCATAGGAAATCTCAATCGTGTTGCCACCGTCACATCTAACTTTCAGCGCAGCGCGCTCGCCCAGCTTGCACAGGGTGAAGATCCGATGGCTAATCTCTATGAGCCAATTCGGGGAGAGATATCTACTTTCATACTCTTGTTAGATTCGCTTGGATTCCTCAATCACATTAACGCAGCGCTAACTCTTCCGCGGCGCAATCTCGAGAATAAAGCTCGTGTCAGCAATGGAGATGCCCTTGATCTGGCAATAAATCAATTAAATGTGCGCTCAGCTCCTGAGTTGATGCAATCTGAGTGGATTGATGGTTGTGGAGATGGAGGAACTTCAACTGTTGCTGGTCGTTCGCAATATGTAATCGAGCTTTCGGGACGTTCGCGAGTCATCACACTCTTGTATTCATTGCTTCTAGCAAGTGGGGTAACCCGGGTCCGATTTGCAGATGATCTTCGCCAGTGCGTCATAGGGGATCTCGATATTGGCTTTGGTGCAATAACAGCGAGCGATCTAGGCAGTAATTACTATGAAATCTTGGAATCTCGTCGCCGAGCAATCTCGTTATTTCCAATAGATCGAAATGAGCGCTTTACCAACGACGGCTCTTTGCCACTTCTCACAGCCCATTGTGGTGATGTGGATCCAGAATTAATGACGCAGTGGTCCAATCAGCGTCAGCCATACCTGTTGATTCATATGCCGATTGGCGATGAATTAGCTATCGGACCGCTTGTTGAACCTGGCAAGAGTCCATGCATACGTTGTTTATCTCTCTACGAGCGCGATCACTTTGGTTTCACTCGGACTCAAAGAATTCCTCTTACTGAAATTAAAGATTTCCCCGCAATCGCCGCTCATTATGTTGCAGCATTAGCGGCTTCTAAGATTTTGCACTTTATTGACGATACAACCTCGATGAGAAAAATTAATCCGGGTAAAACGAACAACAATCGTGCAACTGGTTTAGGAGAAATCAGTTACATCAACTTGCAACATCTCACAGAACCGCAGGTGGTGGCGATTGCGCGCCATCCACTCTGCGGATGCGATAAATAGGTTAAGCAGCGATTACCTGCCGTGG
The DNA here is from genome assembly GCA_009699765.1 of Actinomycetota bacterium. GTDB lineage: Bacteria > Actinomycetota > Actinomycetes > Nanopelagicales > Nanopelagicaceae > Planktophila. Next base: position 233 of record WLNN01000016.1, on the reverse strand, counting down.
TGGGCGACCTGGACGACGCTTACGTTCGATAACTACGCCATCTTCAATTAGCTCTCCGCCCCATACTCCGCATGGTTCAGCGCGATCGAGCGCGCCTTCCAAGCAGGCAGCCTTCATTGGGCAAGTGCCACATAAGGATTTAGCCACAGTGATCTCGAGATCAGAGTCTGCAAAGAAGACCTCGGGGTCAGCGTTATGGCATGGCAAGGTAAAGGCCTTAGCGCTATCAGATG
>WLNN01000152.1 GCA_009699765.1 Actinomycetota bacterium | reverse complement strand
TCAGGAACCAAGATTGCCTGAGCCAAAATTTGGGTCTTGCTCGCATTGAGCAAGAGACGAGTTGTGATCGCCTTAGGTGCGCCAACTAGGTCGTAGCCACGGTCACCGACCGGGTTTGAAAACTCTGAAGTTGGGGTTGAGGTTAGGGTAATTGTAACGGTCGCAAGATACTGGCCATTGGATGTTCGCTCAAAATCCACATTCGTGGCGTTCGCGTTCGCGACCATCCACTGACCGTTGATTCCGAGGGCGATGTAACCGACCTCATACTTTGTGCCGTTGCCGTCGACTGTGATTGTTTGATCAACAATCACATTTGGACCACCCTTTAGTGTGACGGCCTGGGTGGCCAAAACTGTTCCTTCTTCGGTTGCAACTGGACGGTTCTTGCTAATGAAGACCTTTCCAGCTGGACCATTCTCACTAGATACAGTGAATGCTGTTGGTGTGCCTGATGAATCAAGGCCAGGGAATGCAAGCTTGCTGCCCTTGATATAAACACCAGAGACCATGCCGGCTGACTTCTTTGCTGGCATTGAAACTGAAGGTGCTGGAGTCTCTGACTCAGAAGCAGAAGCTGATGCAGATGGTGAATCTGCTGGGGCAACGCCTTCTTGAACAACTGTAGGAATAACTGATCCTTCGTTGCCGGTCAGTGAATTAAATCCAAGGAATGCTGTCACTACTAATAATAAGGAGAGAGCAACTTTTGAAGATTTTGCAGCAAGGTCTGCGGCCTTCTTATAAGTGGTAGACAACATGTCGAGTGCAGTAAGTCCGCGCTCTTCATCAATGATGAGTTCAGAAAGTACGCGACGAAGGCTGGTGCGAGCGCGAGAAACAGTGTGGCGCACTGCAGATTCCTTGATACCAAGTTCTGCTGCGATTTCCTCCGTTGAACGGCCTTCCATCTCCCACATAACAAGTGCTGCACGCTCTGCTGGTGAGAGCATTGCGAGTGCTTGACGAATAATTGCTGCATCTTCTGCAGCTGAAATCTGTGCTGAGTGATCGCCATCTACCTGCCATGCAGCTTCAACTTCAGCCTGTGCATCGTCGATAACAACTAAGTTAGGGCGGCGACCTTCCATGCGGAATAAGTCGATGCAGAGGTTTTCAATTGTGCGGTGAAGGTAAGAAAGTGCGTGATCTGCTGATTCAAGTTCAGGGGCAGCCAAGATAAATTTGATGAGTGCATCCTGGGTGATTTCTTCTGCTTTTGCTGAATCTTTTAGAACACGATTTGAATGGGCGAGAAGTTCTGAGCGGTGCTCTGTGTAGAAAGCACCGAGCTCTGCAACGGTCCACACGCGGGGACCTGCAGGAGCTGCAGACTTCTTAATTGCCACTTTTTGGATCCTTTTTGAACCGGTTTTGTGAAGCTAGCGGAGCCGTCGCCCCTCTATAGCCTTCTACGAATCCCACCCTATATTGTCGCGGATAGGGGACAAAACGGACATTTCGATAATTTAGTCGAGGTTATAGGCCCATCAGCTTGGCTTGTTGGTCGAAATTAGGGATCTCTTTTCGGACCTCGTCAAAGGTTCCATCAGCCAGGATTTTGCCGTTCTCTACATAGAGCACACGATCTGCACGTCGAACCGTAGAAAGTCGATGCGCAATAACAATGACAGTTACTTTACCTTGTAGCTTTGAGAGTGAATCGGTGATTGCTCCCTCTGTTTCACTATCTAGTGCGCTCGTTGCTTCATCAAGAATAAGAAGTTTTGGTGAAGTGTAAAGAGCGCGTGCAAGACCTAAACGTTGCTTCTGCCCTCCACTGAGTTGATGACCATTCTCTCCTAAAACCGTCTCCACCTTATCTGCAAGATTGTTTATGAGATCAAGGAGTTGGCTATTTTGTAGCGCTCTGTTTGCTGCCTCAACACTGCTCTCTGATGAACTTAAACCAAATTCCAGATTTTCTTTAATAGTTCCGTTAAGGATTCTTACTTCCTGTGGAACGAAAGAAACTGCACCTGGCCACTTATTAATAGCAAGCTCTGGTTCAATTCCTGACATACGTACGTTGCCGGAATTAGGTTTATATAAACCTAAAATAAGATTTACTAAGGTAGTTTTTCCAGAACCCGAAGGACCAACTAATGCGACAAATTGGCCGGCTTCAATAGATAAATTCAGATCTTTCATAAATATCTCGTTATTGGACTCACCATCAGAAAAAGAAAAACTAGCTTGATTGATTTCCACGGTTGGAGTGAACCCACTATGAGTAAAAACAATCTTGACCGGCATGTCTTCATTCCTGCTAGCGGAATTTGAAATCTCATTAATCATTTCAATTGTTGTTAACGCTGCTGGTGAATTTGCCTCTATCTGCATAAAACTCTGTTGGAGGCGCAAGAGTGCTGGAGCAATTCTGCTGCCGGCCATGAGAAATAGCCCAAGGCTGCTGATTGCAACTGTTGCAGATTGCGTAAGGAACTGAACGCTCGCAATCAATGCAGCGCCTAATACAAGGGCAACTTCGATTATGTACTTGCTCAGGTTTGGCAAAAAAGTCATCTCTGCTTGAGCTTTAGCTCCATTTGCGCGTAATCCAGCAATTTCATCTGCATAAAATGAACGACGGGATCGCGTGAAAAGCTCTCGATAAATATTGATTGAATCAGCCATCAAGCGATTTGCTGCGATCTCAGACTTATAGAGGGCCTCTCCAACCGCTTTGGCATGTTCTCTAAGGGCAAAGTGCATAATAATTGCAATTGCTCCGAAGAATATGAAGGCTAAGAAAGCAACCAATGGATTTATAGCCAGCAACCCAAAGCCTAAGACAATTAAAAGTGAGGCGTCAGCAATTATGCTCGCTGTAAATCCGAGGATTCCAAGAGTAATGCCATTGATTCCTGGTCCAATAATGTACTGAAGCTTCTGAACACCAATTTTTTGAAGCTCTATGAGGTCAAGGCTTAATACTTTGTGAGCGAGCATTCTTGAAACATACGCATTGCGAGCAGCTAAAAATCTCAAGGTTCTTCTCGTAATCAACACAGAGGCAATAGTTTTACCAACGAGCAAGAAGATTACGATGGTGGC
>WLNN01000151.1 GCA_009699765.1 Actinomycetota bacterium | reverse complement strand
GGCAGGTCAAATCGGCTAGATCTGTAGGTATTTCTGCTGTACGGCCTAAATGCGCATTTTCATGCGTAATTCGTACGTTCCACAGCAAGGAGCGTAACTATAGGTGCCTCCCCCATGGAGGTCAAATCGGCATAGGACGGATACTTCAGGTTGGCCTGCAAATCTTCGGGAAATCGCTTGAAACAGCAAAAACCCCACTATTTACGCATAAAAAGTGGGGTTTTTGAGGAAAATGAAAGCTATGCAATTAACTCTACTGCAGCAATATCGCGCTTTCCTTTTCGCAAAAGTGCATATTTCCCGCATAAAAAGTGGTTTTTCTCGAGACGGAAATCCTCTGATGGGACCTTCTCGTTGTTGAGATATGCGCCACTCTCTTTAATTATGCGACGTGCAGCAGATTTTGAGTCAACGACACCGGTCTCTGCTAGGAGATCTACCCAAGTTGGAAGCTCAGCACTCATAGAAACTGTTGTGCGCGGAAGTTCGGCAATTGCGGAAGCGAGAGTTGCCTCATCTAATTCGGAGAGGTCTGCCTGTCCGAACAATGCGCGTGCAGCAACTTCAACTCGTTGAGCAATCTCTGGTGAGTGTACAAGTGAAGTTAGCTCGCGAGCGAGTTCGCGATGAGCCTCGCGCGCTCCAGGATTTTCTTTATGACGTTGTTCGAGCGCTTCAATTTCTTGGCGACTTTTGAATGAAAAGACCTTTGTAAAGTTGATGACATCGGCATCATCAGAGTTCAACCAATATTGGAAGAACGCATAAGGAGAAGTCATTTCGGGATCCAACCAAACTGCTCCCCCAGCTGTCTTTCCGAATTTTGTTCCATCTGATTTTGTAAGCAGTGGAATAGTCATAGCGTGACCGCTTCCGCCTTCAACACGACGAATTAAATCAAGACCTGCTGTGATATTTCCCCACTGATCTGATCCGCCTAATTGGAGTGTGCAGTTATAGCGACGGTAGAGCTCAAGATAATCCATTGCTTGAAGAACTTGGTACGAAAATTCTGTATACGAAATTCCATCTTTGTTAAGTCGTGATGAGACCGCATCTTTTGCGAGCATTTGTGAAAGTGGGAAGTGCTTACCGATTTCACGTAAGAAGTCGATTGCGGATAACGGAGCAGTCCAATCAAGATTATTGACCATCACTGCCGGATTAACTTTTGAATCAAAGTCCATAAATTTAGATAGCTGACTGCGGATACGAGAGACCCATTGCTCAACAACTTCAGTTGTATTTAGTGAACGCTCCTCGTTTTTACCACTTGGATCTCCGACAAGACCTGTAGCTCCCCCAACTAATGGAAGCGGGTTATGTCCTGCTAATTGAAAGCGACGCAAGACAAAGAGCACAACAAGGTTACCGACGTGGATAGAAGGAGCCGTAGGGTCGAAGCCGATATAGAGCGTGATTGGCTTCTTTAGCGCCTCGCGAAGGGCTGCCTCATCAGTTGTTTGCGCGATCAGTCCGCGCCATTTGAGATCATCAAGTAGTTCGTTATTGATAGTACTCATAGTCGAATTCACGCACCCATCATGCTAGAAAAGGCCGCGCTCTTGTCGGCGAATTGCTTGCTGTCGGCCGCAACTGCGGCTGAAAGGTTCTTCATTTGGTCTGCAAAACTCTTTGGGGAAGTCCCACCGATTGTTGTGCGTGATTGCAGGGCACCTTGGACGGTGAGTACATCACGAACAGCTGGTGAGAGATTGGGATTAATCGCTGCAAATTCAGAGTCCGTTAGTTCGTGTAACTGGCGACCTGTTGATTCGCAGAGAGCGACACATTTACCAGCTGCCTCATGTGCATCAGCAAACGGAACATGTGCGCGCACTAGGAAGTCTGCAATTTCGGTTGCGAGTGAGAAACCAAGTGGTGCAGCGCTTGCCATTTTTTCGCGATCAAACTCAGTAGTTGCAATCATTCCGGTGACAGCAGGAAGAACTAGAAGAACAGTGTCGAATGAATCGAAGAGGGGCTCTTTATCTTCTTGTAGGTCACGGTTATACGCAAATGGCAGTCCTTTGAGAGTTGTTAGAAGTGACGTTAGATTTCCAACAAGACGCCCTGCTTTACCGCGAGCTAGCTCAGCCATATCTGGATTCTTCTTTTGCGGCATGATTGATGAACCAGTCGAATATGAATCTGCGACTTTTGCCCATCCAAATTCAGTAGTTGCCCAAATACACCATTCTTCACCGATGCGTGAGAGATGACTTCCGACGAGTGCAAGTATGAATAACGCCTCTGCAACATAATCTCGATCGGAAACTGCATCAATACTATTTGCGGCAGATGAAATGAATCCAAGATCTTTTGCGGTTCTCTCTGGAGATAATGGCAACGAAGATCCTGCAAGTGCACCTGAGCCGAGCGGACTTACCGAGGTTCGAACAAGCCAGTCACTTATTCGATCCAAGTCACGAGAAAATGCGTGTGCATGCTTAGCTATTTCGTGACCGAAGATAACAGGTTGCGCATGTTGCATATGTGTAAATCCAGGTGCTGGCGCATCTGAATACTCATTTGCTTTTGCAATTAAAGCTTTCTGAATTTCAATAATCGATCCCGCAACAGCCAACATATGATCGATTGCGTAAAGACGTAAATCGGTAGTTACCTGATCATTGCGAGAGCGTCCAGCGCGAAGTGATCCGCCGATGGGGCCAAGTTTTTCGGTGAGGCCGCGTTCGAGCGCACTATGTACATCTTCATCGGTCGCATTTGCTTGAAAAGATCCTGATGTGACCTCTGAAATCAGTTCATTGAGGCCTTTTCGAATTTGACCCGCTACCTCTATCGTCAAAAGTCCGCTTGCTTCGAGAACCGCTAAATGCGCTAAGGATGAACGAAGATCATAAGGTGCAAGGCGCCAGTCAAAGTGAACGCTGCGAGAGAGCGCAAAGACGGCATCTGCCGGTCCGTCCGAGAATCTTCCGCCCCAGAGCGTCATTACTTACGACCTTTCTTCTTTACATTCTTTCTATAGGAGAGCAATTCTCTCGCGAGTTCGCCCCCACCGGTGGCTTTTCGTGAAACAACGAGGACCGTGTC
>WLNN01000150.1 GCA_009699765.1 Actinomycetota bacterium | reverse complement strand
TGCTGCTGCAACAGCTGCTCAGTTAGGACTTCGTCTCTCATTTGATTCACTTCGAATTTATGGCGATTTGCTAGATGCTGGGCGGGGGAAACTGCCAACTCCCTGGCCGCGAGAAGCGCGTGAGTATCTCATTGCACTTATTGGTGCTGGGCCAGCGATGGTGGAAATTTTTGAAGCGCTCGACCAAGAAGAGATTATTTTTCATTGGATTCCAGAGTGGCGTGGGGTCCGTTCGCTCCCGCAGCGAAACGTTCTCCATCGTCACACAGTTGATCGCCACATGGTTGAGACGGCGATATCGGCAGCGGCTCTGACGCGTGAAGTACATCGCCCAGATTTGCTCTTGTTCACCGCTCTCTTTCACGACATAGGCAAAGGAACAGAAGAGGATCACTCATTACGTGGTGAAGCCCTAATTAAGCCTCTTGCAGAGCGAATCGGTTTCAATCCTAAAGATGTTGAAGTCATACAGATGTTAATCAAACATCACTTACTACTTTCAGCCACAGCAACTCGCCGCGACTTAGATGATCCTGCAACTATCGCAACGGTAGTTGAAAATATTCCAACCGTTGGAACCCTCGAGCTCTTACATGCACTCAGTATTGCTGATGGCGAAGCAACAGGTCGGGCGGCATGGAGTGATTGGAAAGCTTCCCTCGTAAGCGAGCTAGTACGAAAAACTAAATTAGCCCTTACTGATAACACCGTCATGCCTCAACCGGAGTTGAAGCCGGAGCAGATTGCACTAGCCGGGCAAGGAAGATTAAACGTCTCCATCGAAGATCGCGGAAGTATCTACGCGGTAGAAATTATCTCTCCAGATAGAACAGGATTACTTTCGATAGTTTCGGGCGTTCTTAACATCTTACGTTTAGATGTGCGATCTGCGCGAACTAAAACTATCGAAGGTGTTGCAGTGATGGAGTGGATTGTTGTTCCAGATTCGAATGCACCTGATTTAACTCAAGAAGATTTACATCGCGAACTTGTGCGTGGCTTGGACGCTGAAAGCAAATTAGCAGAACGAATTCAAGAGCGAATTCTGGCCTATGCGCAGATGCCAACGATTCCAGTGCCGGATCCGGTCGTCGAAACATTTCTCGACGCAGCAACCGATGCAACGATTATTGAGGTTCGAAGCCATGACCGACCGGCGCTCCTCTTCTCTATTGGCGACACTGTTCGCAAATGCAATATTGATATTAAATCTGCGATCGTCACAACTTTAGGTGCCGAGGCGATTGATACCTTGTACGTCACAGAAATTGGCGGGGGAGTGCTCACGTCAGAGCGAGCAAATGAGGTCGCTTCGCGTATTGAGGCATCCCTCAAGTAGTCTTGCGCCACTATGTTTGATGCTCTCTCCTCGAAAATCTCAAGCGCATTCGGCTCTCTGCGCAATCGCGGCAAAATCTCGGTTGGTGATATCGAAAACACTGCGGCCGAAATTCGGCAAGCACTTCTTGAAGCAGATGTAGCACTCGTAGTTGTAGATCAGTTCATAGAGAAGGTCCGAGTCGGAGCGATTGAACTACTTCCTACTCTGCAATCTGGAGTTAACCAAGCTCAAGCAATATTTGAATTAGTTAATACCGAGCTCACTGAGATTCTTGGTGGTGGAGCTCGTCGTGTTCGTTATGCCAAGAATCCTCCAACGGTCATAATGCTGGCAGGTTTGCAAGGTGCAGGTAAAACAACGCTAGCCGCAAAACTTGCCAAGTTCTATAAAGATCAAGGCGATACACCGATTCTCGTCGCCTCAGATTTGCAACGCCCTAACGCCGTTAATCAATTACAAGTCGTTGGTCAAAATGTCGGTGTACCCGTCTTCGCGCCAGAACCTGGAAATGGCGTAGGCGATCCCGTAAAAGTTGCCCGTGACGGTGTGGCATTTGCAAAATCAAAACTTCACAATCTCGTTATCGTCGATACCGCCGGACGTCTTGGTGTCGATGAAGATTTAATGTCTGAAGCATCGGCTATTCGAGATGCGATTACACCAAATGAAATTCTCTTTGTTGTAGATGCGATGATTGGACAAGACGCCGTTCGCACGGCAGAGGCATTTCGAGATGGCGTCGGTTTTGATGGAGTCGTTCTCACAAAGCTCGATGGAGATGCGCGAGGTGGCGCAGCCCTTTCCATTGCTGCACTCACAGGTCGTCCAATTATGTTTATCTCTAATGGCGAGAAAATTTCTGAGTTCGACATTTTCTATCCAGAGCGAATGGCTTCGCGAATCCTCGGTATGGGTGATGTCGCAACCCTTGCTGAACAAGCAAAGAAAGCATTCGATCCCGACACGAGTAAAAAACTTGAAGATAAATTCATTAAGGGTGAAGATTTCACACTCGATGACTTTCTTGAGCAGATTGAAGCGATGTCAAAGATGGGCAATATGGGCAAGCTTCTCAGTATGTTGCCCGGTGCTGGCGCAATGAAGAAGCAGATTGATAATTTTGATGAATCTGAGATAACGCGGACCAAATCAATAGTTCAATCCATGACTCCAGCTGAACGTCGCGACCACAAATTGCTCAATGGTTCGCGAAGAGCACGAATAGCAGCTGGATCTGGTCGCCAAGTCTCTGATGTAAATAAACTAGTCGAGAAATTCACTGCAGCGCAGAAGATGATGAAACAGATGAGGTCGGGCAAGGGGCCTGCTCTTCCTGCCGGAATGGACTTTAACGCTGGTATGCCTAAACCCACCCAGCAGCAGCCAAAGAAGAAGTCCCGCTCGGGCAACCCTGCCAAGCGGGCGGCAGAGAACAGCTAATCTTCCAATTTCCTCTTTCTGGGGCTGGCTGGCAGAATAAGCCTCCTGTTGAAGGGCCCTCTACCCCTACAACATCCAAATCCGTTCGTTGGATGAATACGTTACGCACCCCGCTGTAACAGATTCACGCTGACACACTTTTTTAGGAGCACCACCACTTTGGCTACAAAGATTCGTTTAATGCGTTTTGGAAAGATCCGCACACCATATTTCCGTATCGTCGTTACAGATTCACGTAAGGCGCGTAACGGTCTCTCAATTTAAGAGATCGGTCGCTACGTTCCAGGACAAGAGCCATCACTGATTGAAGTTAATTCAGAGCGCGCTCAGT
>WLNN01000015.1 GCA_009699765.1 Actinomycetota bacterium | reverse complement strand
GGCAATTCATCGTCATTTTGAAAATCTACATCAATCATCAGCAATGAATGGTCTTGCTGCTCAATTTGGTGAAGCGGCTGCGGTTCTTCTTGGTGATCTCGCACTTGTTTGGTCTGATCAAATGCTCAACACATCAGGAATATCAACTCCCTCTCTTCTTGCGGCACATGTAATTCATGATGAGATGCGAATCGAACTCATGGCAGGTCAGTATTTGGACATTCGTGAATCGGGTGAGACTACCTATAGCGCAGATCGTTCATTGCGGATTGCACGCTACAAATCAGGAAAATATACAATTGAACGTCCGCTTCATATCGGCGCAGTAATTGGAAATCCTTCAAGCAACTCTTCAATTCTCGATGCGCTCTCTCGTTACGGCCTTCCGCTTGGCGAGGCGTTTCAATTGCGCGATGACTTGCTTGGAATATTCGGAGACCCAACGGTGACCGGAAAGCCAGCCGGAGATGATTTACGTGAAGGCAAGCGAACAGTCCTCATCGCGATGTCCCTTGAAGCGCTATCTGAATCGGGTCGAAAAGAGCTCCTTGCACATCTCGGACAACCAGAGATTTCACCATCTAAAATTGAAGAACTTCGGGCGCTAATAATTTCCTCTGGCGCAGTTGAAAAAGTTGAAAATTTGATTGAGAGTCTGACTAATCAATCACTTACAGCAATTGAAGATTCTTCAATCCACCTATCATCGAGAGAATTTCTCACACACATTGCGCTTAGCGCAGTAAAACGGAGCGCATAATGGTTAAACGCATCAAAGGCCCATCGCAGAAAGTTGTTGTAGTAGGCGCAGGATTGGCAGGACTTAGCGCTGCCCTGCGTCTTGCTGGGGCAGGTCGCGATGTAACTGTTATCGAACGTGAATCCGTACCAGGTGGTCGCAATGGTCTGCTAAATAAAGATGGATATGCATTTGATACGGGCCCAACAGTTCTAACCATGCCATCGTTGATTCAAGATGCATTCTCAGCAGTTGGCGAAGATATGAAAGATTGGCTAGAGCTCATGCCAGTCTCGCCTCTCTATCGCGCTTTTTACGCCGATGGATCACAAATTGATGTTCATGCAGATACAAAAGCGATGGAACAAGAAATCCGTGAAAAGGTTTCAGCCACTGAGGCCGCTGGATATCGCAATTACGTTGATTTTGTAACCAAGTTATACAAGTATGAGATGAACGACTTTATCGATCGAAATATTGATTCACCGCTCAATCTTTTGACACCAAATCTTGCACGCTTGATTGCACTTGGTGGCTTTAGACACTTGCAACCCAAGGTGAATCAATTTCTAAAAGATCCTCGCCTGCAGAAGGTTTATTCTTTCCAAGCAATGTATGCCGGAGTCAGTCCACAACAGGCACTCGCAATCTATGCAGTTATCGCATATATGGACTCAGTAAATGGTGTCTTCTTCCCTAAGGGAGGAATGCATGCAGTTCCTCGAGCTCTGGCAGCCGCCGCGCAGAAGCACGGCGTAAAATTTATTTATAACTCATCTGTCACCTCGCTAGAAAAAAGTGGCTCACGTGTGACTGCAGCAATTACCGATAAGGGTGAGCGTTTTGAGTGCGATGCAATAGTGATGAATCCAGATTTGCCTGTTGTCTGGAAAGACTTACTCGGCAAAGAGCCACTTTCAATTAAACGTCTTAAGTACTCTCCATCATGCGTAACTTTGCTTGTTGGATCTTCAAAGCACTACGACCATATTGCTCACCACAATATCCACTTCGGTGAATCATGGGATGGCGTATTTGATGAACTCATTAAGAAGAAGATCCTGATGACAGACCCTTCTGTTCTTGTCACCGTGCCTTCTCATGACGATAAATCACTTGCGCCTGCAGGAAAAGAGTCTTATTACGTGCTTTTCCCTACTCCCAACCTCAGCGCTGACATTGATTGGACTAAAGAGAAGTCTCGCTATCGCGATGAAATGATTAGAGTTCTTGAAGCTCGTGGCTATCATGGATTTGGTGATGCTATCGAGACCGAGCACATGACCACTCCCCTGGATTGGCAAGCACAAGGAATGGAGCAAGGTGCGCCTTTTGCAAGTGCGCATACCTTCTTCCAGACCGGACCTTTCCGCCCTCGAAATATCGCAGCTGGATTCGACAACGTTGTATTTGCCGGAAGTGGAACACAACCTGGAGTTGGAGTCCCAATGGTTCTCATCTCGGGTCGCCTTGCAGCAGAGCGCATTGTGGGACCAGTTAAGTAAATGTCTGACTTGTTGCAAGAATCGTACGAGGAGTGCAAACGACTTAATGCACTTCACGGCAAGACGTACTACTTAGCAACACTTCTTCTTCCCTCTGCAAAGCGGCCACCAGTGCATGCTCTTTATGGTTTCGCGCGCTACGCCGATGAGATTGTTGATGATCTTGCCTCGACGCTATCTCCGCACGAGAAGGCCCAGGTTCTTCGTACATGGGGTGACTCGGTGCTATCCGATTTACGTACAGGAGAGAGTAGCGATCTAATTGGTAGAGCTCTTGTTGATACAGTCAAGAAGTACAAGATTCCGCTCGAATACTTTGACGCTTTTATGGTTTCGATGGAGATGGATTTAACTGTAACGCGCTACAAAACTTTTGAAGATTTGATGACATATGTTTATGGTTCGGCAGTCGTTATTGGTCTAGAGATGCTTCCAATCCTTGGCTATAGCGATCCACGCGCAATTGAAGCAGCAAGCGCTCTGGGTGCAGCATTTCAATTAGCTAACTTCATTAGAGATATCGATGAGGATATCGAGCGCGGACGAATCTATATGCCACTTGATGATCTAGCTCGTTTCGGCGTCTCTGAAGAAATGTTGTTACAACGCAAACTAACTCCAGAGATAGTAGAAGCGCTCAAGTATCAAATTGCTAGAGTCCGCGAATTGCAGGCAACTGCCGAAACCGGAATCCAATTTCTTGATCCAATATCTCGTCCGTGCATCCGCGCAGCAAGTGAGTTGTATTGCGGCATCGTTGATGAGATCGAAGCTAATGGCTATGACGTATTTACAACTCGAGCAACCACATCTCAATGGCGCAGATTTCGAGTAGCTGGAGTTGCATTTCTGCAGACACTTTTCCTTCGCATGCGCTAAAGTTCAACACACGGGAGCCATGGTGGCTGAGAGGATCTCAACAATGAGATCGACCGTTTGACCAGTCCGGTAATGCGGATTGAGAATGTCGAGTTTATATATGTCATCTACTTTTTTCACTGCCTGGAGCTATCAAGTCTCTTATCTCGAATTTCTTGCAGCGACTACATCATTTATCGGAGTAGGTCTCGGTATTACCGGCAAGAGAATTACTTGGCCATGGTGGGCGCTAAGCAGTGCGCTCTATGGCCTCTTTTTTATCCAATTCGATCTCTATGCAAGTGCAGCTCTTCAATTAGTTTTCATTGCAGCGGCAGTGGCGGGTTGGTTTGGATGGGAAGCAACTGGCGCTAAGCCCGGTCCATTTAAAAATAGATATCGCATTTACACAATCGTTGCAATTTTGTTGGCGACGCTCTTACTTGCACCATTTCTCAAGAACATTGGTGCCGCTGCAGCAACTCAAGATTCATTGCTCTTGTTTGGAAGTATTGCGGCGCAACTTTTGATGGTCTATCAAAAGTATGACAACTGGCCGCTTTGGCTCGTTGTGGATGCAGGATATGTCGCTCTCTACGCTTCACAAGGACTACTCTTTACAACAGTTCTCTATATTGCATTTACGATCATGGCCGCTATGGGATGGAGCTCTTGGTATGGAACTCATCGACGCGCTATTCGATCTCTGTAAAACAACTGCACGTCCCATCATCACAATTGATGGCCCTGCAGGTGCTGGAAAGACGACTCTTGCAGAACACATCAGCACTGCGATGTCGCTGAAGTATAAATGCACCACCCTTCACATGGATGATCTCTACAACGGTTGGGAAACTCCATTTGATCACCATCTCACTGATGCGCTAATTGGTGCCTGTAGAGCCCATCAAAAATCCCAGAGAATCTCATTATCAATCTATAACTGGGGCACAGGAAAATATGGAGCCGTACAAGGAGTCCCACCATGCCAACTCCTTATTCTTGAAGGCGTCGCCTCTTCTCACTTAGTTATCAGAGAGTTTGTAACAGCAAGCATTTGGATTGATATCGACCCTGCAGTTGGAGTTGAACGAGTACTTCTTCGCGATGGTGATGCGATATCCCATCAGATGAATTCTTGGCTGATTAAGCAAGCCCAACACTTTCTCGATAACGACTCTCAGAACGCCTCTGATTTCGTCCTGACAAACTAGAATTTCGGCGTGTCAGACCTCACCGGAGAACTTATTGATGGGCGCTATCAGCTGCTACGTCAAATAGGCACCGGTGGAATGGCGAGCATTTACGAAGGCTTTGACACTCGCCTAGACCGTAAAGTTGCAGTAAAAATCATGCACCCTCATCTTGCGCAAGATGAGCAGTTCGTCGAACGATTTATTCGCGAAGCGAAAGCCGCCGCTGCCTTATCGCATCCAAATATTGTTGCAGTCCAAGATCAAGGTTGGAATCAGAGCGGAACTCCAGCAGTCTTTATCGTGATGGAGATGGTCGAAGGTCATACTTTGCGCGATTATCTCAATGAGCAGGGGCGACTTTCCTATCGTGACGGAATTCGCTTTTTGCTACCGGTATTAAGTGCGCTGAGTGCCGCGCACAGAGTCGGAATCGTTCATCGCGATATTAAGCCAGAGAATATTCTGGTCTCACGTGAAGGCCGCATCAAGATTGCTGACTTTGGTTTGGCTAAAGGGCCTCTACTTGGAACGACAATGACCGCCGAATCCAGTGTGATTCTTGGAAGCGTCTCCTACCTCTCTCCCGAACAAGTTCAACGTGGAATTGCAGATTCACGATCGGATGTTTATGCGGTTGGCATTACGGCTTTTGAAATCTTCACAGGCAAGAAACCATTTGAAGGCGATGAACCAATACAAATTGCTTACATGCACGTAAACGACCGAGTGCCTCGAGTGAGTACTCTGGTTTCAGATTTTCCATCAGATCTCGATGATTTGATTCAAAAAGCTACCGCGGTGGATGCAGATGAGCGCCCTCGTGACGCCTCTGAATTCCATTCTCTTCTTAGTGCAATTAATGCACGTCTAAATCCAAAAGAGAATCAACTTAGCCTTGAACTAGATATTCCGATTCAACCAATGCGTCCAGCAAAGAAGCAGAAATCGCTTCGTAAGAGAATTAAAGAGATGACTACTCAAATTCCAAAGATCGAAGAAGAAAAACCAGTAGAGGTAGTCAAGGAAACCACTTCGCAGGTAGCTCGACGCAAGAAAGTAAGTAAACGTGTACGCCGAAATCGATATATCGCTGCCGGCCTAGCTGTTGTTCTTGGAATTTCAGGCTGGTACATCCTGATTGGTCCAGGCTCTAGGGTCGTAGTTCCGTCGACAGTTGGGGCAACACAGGCAGAAGTCACTGCAGCCCTAAGTCCGCTAGGGCTTACTTCAGAGATTGTCGAAAGACGTTTTAGCGAAGAGATTGAAGCAGATCGCGTAATCGAATCTGATCCAGCAGGTGGCGGAAAAGTTGATCAAGGCGGCGCCGTAAAACTTATTATTTCAAAAGGTCCGGAACGCTATGTAATTCCTGCAGTTAAAGGTTTAACTCCAGAAGCAGCATCGCGACTTATTCTAAAATCACCTTTGAAACTTGCAACTAGCATCGAAGTCTTTGATTCCTCCGTTCCTAATGGTTTTGTAATTAGCGCTTCACCTGAAATTGGTCGCAAAGTAAAGCGGAATACAACAGTAACCCTCACAATCTCTAAGGGAATCGAGCAAGTTGCCCTAGCTTCATATCTTGGTAAAAGTGGCGAGCAAGCGCTCAATGAATTAACTGATGCTGGATTCAAAGTAACTTCTACATATGCCTATAGTGAGACAAAACTTGCCGGTGAAGTTATTGCACAAACCCCTGCTGGCGGTGCGTCCGCAAATAAAGGCGCCGCAATATCAATAGTGGTTTCAAAAGGTTCGCAATACTCTTACATCCCGAATCTTTATTCGATTGAAGAAATTAGAGCGGTAAGAGCTCTTCGTGATCTTGGACTCAATGTCGTAGTCAAGAAAATCGGTAAGAAGGCGGTCAAGAAAGTCACAAATATCCTGCCTAAAGTCGGCACAAAGGTTAAACGTGGCAGTTCAGTTACCATCACAGTAGGCTAACCCGGTGCCTGCAACCAATAAATCCCGCCCAAGAATCGGTGCTCATACTCCAACATCAGGAGGTATGGCCAAGCGTTCCATCACATATGCAGAGCTGACGCAAGCTGAGGCGATTCAAGTATTCACATCTAACCCTCGCGGTTGGGCAATGCCAGAGACCAATCATGAAGCTGATGCGCTCTTTCGTGAGAAGGCAACAGCACTTGATATCGAGGTCTATGTACACGCACCTTTCCTTATTAATTTAGGTTCGCCAACCGAAGATACTTATAAAAATTCTTTAGCATCGACGGCTTACTCGCTCAAGCGAGGTCAAGAAATTGGTGCTCTAGGAGTTGTAGTCCACACGGGTTCGGCAGTAAAAGAAGATTTTGTCGATCAAGCATGGAAACAAATTAATAAAGGCATGATGCCGATTTTGGAAAAACTCACCGATGAGTCACCGATGCTATTGCTAGAGCCAACTGCAGGCCAAGGTCAATCACTCGTCAAACGGCTTGAAGATTTAGAGAAGTATCTAAAAGCACTTGAGTACCATCCAAAGGTTGGCATCTGTCTTGACACATGTCACGTCTTTGCAGCTGGCCATGACATTGCCAAAAAAGGCGGAATGAAAGAGACTCTCGATCTTTTGGTTGAAGTTGCAGGAATCGAAAGAATCCAATTAATTCACGCAAACGATTCAATGGATGTTTGTGGCGCGCTTAAAGATCGTCACCAAAATATCGGTAAGGGATTTATTGGAGAAGCTCCATTTAAAGAACTTCTAGCTCACCCAGCTGTTGCAAATGCACCCCTCATTCTCGAAACTCCAGGAATGGAGCCAGAGCACGGTGAAGAAATCGCGCTCTTAAAGAAACTTCGCGGATGAGCGCAGCTCACCAAAAGCTGGTAAAACTCGCTCCATGGGCTCTGCTCATGGTCGCTGCTGCGTGGGGTTTGGCATTTGTTGTGATGAAAGATCCGATTTCGAAACAGAACGTCAATAGTTTTCTTTTTACGCGATTTGCTGTCGCTGTCATCGCGATGGTTGCGCTAAAGCCATCTGTATTAAAAAAGCTAACTCCCGAGATAATTCGTAAAGGCCTCCTCGCTGGACTCTTTCTAGGCACGGGTTATATTTTTCAAACACTTGGTCTCGCAATAGCTGGCGCAGCTATCACGGGCTTTATTACCGGGCTCTACGTTGTTTCAACTCCGGTACTGGCGTGGATTATTCTGCGACAGAAGATCAATCTCTACACATGGGGTTGCGTTGCACTCGCAACTGTTGGTCTCGCACTTCTATCCCTCCACGGATGGAGCGTTGGGTATGGAGAGTTCTTAGTTCTTATTAGCGCAATCGCCTTCGGGGCTCACATTGTCGCCCTCGGTCATTGGAGTAACGGTCTCGATAGTTATGCAATGACAGTTGTTCAACTTACATCTTGCGCACTGCTTACTGGCGTACTCGCCTTTAGCCAAGGATATGAAGCCCCTGCGGGTAAATCAGGTTGGCCGGTTGTTATCTACACAGCGATAGCCTGTACCGCGATCGCTTTTATGGTTCAAACTTGGTCACAGGCTCATATTTCAGCAACAAAGGTGGCTGTTATCTTGACGATGGAAGTTGTCTTTGCTGCCCTCTTTGCAGTTCTCTTCGGAGGCGAGACAATTAGAGTGCAAGCATTACTTGGCGGCGTACTAGTCCTTGCGGCCATGTTTGCAATTGTTAAACCACGAGAGGTAAGCAATGCCAATTGATCTTCGCTCCGATACTGTCACGCAACCATCACAGGGAATGCGGGATGCGATCGCTTCTGCCCCAGTGGGAGATGATGTTTATAGTGATGATCCAACGGTAAATTCACTTGAAGAACGCGTTGCTGCAATGTTTGGCAAAGAGGCCGGCATCTTCTGCCCAACTGGCTCACTCGCTAACCAGCTTCTTATTCGCACTTTAGTTAAACCAGGTGAAGAACTTCTAACTGAAGAGCGCGCTCATATCGTTCGCGCCGAACTCGGCGCTGGTGCAGCTTTCAGTGGAATCACTACCCGCACCTGGGCTTCAGATCGCGGATTGCTAAACGCCGATACTCCACTTGCACTCGCTCATGAAAACGCGGGACCGTATCTCGTTTCAACAACAGCAATCGCAGTAGAAAATACACACAACTTCGGCGGCGGAACTGTTCAACCACTCTCAGAAATTGAACGTTTAAGCAAAGCTGCGCGCGAACGAGGTATTTCCATGCACTTGGACGGTGCTCGAATTTGGAATGCTCACATAGCTACTGGAACTTCATTTAATGAATTTGGCAAGCACTTTGACACAATTAGCGTCTGTCTCTCTAAAGGTCTTGGAGCGCCAGCTGGGTCAATTGCCCTTGGCAGTAAGGCTGCAATTGCAGAGGCTCGTATCTGGCGCAAGCGTTATGGGGCAGGAATGCGCCAAATTGGATTACTTGCTGCCGCCGGACATTACGCACTAGATCACAATATGAATCGTCTCGTAGAAGATCATAAGCGCGCGCAGAAAATTGCAGTAGCCCTTGCCGCGCACAGCCCATCAGTTATCGATGCAAATACCGTGGAGACCAACATCGTGGGGTTGGAGCTCTCTCAATCAGGAATCTCAGCTGCTGATTTTGCTGCTCGCTGTAAAGAACAGGGACTTTGGATTAGCGCCCTTGGAAAGAATTACGCACGTCTTGTAACGCATCTAGATTTTGATGATGCACAGTGCGATGAAGCAATCGCAATCATGATTAAGGTTCTTAGCTAAGGGCACCTTCGTGCTTTAGTAACCAAATTTTCTTATTAACACCCCAACCGTAGGCTCCGATTGCGCCTCCTGAATTAATAATTCGATGGCACGGCACAATCACGGCAATCTTATTTTTAGCACATGCGCTACCAGCTGCACGAACTGCTGCCGGACTCCCAGCTCTATAGGCGAGATCAGCATATGACTCAGTTGTACCGACTTTGATTTTGCGCATTCCCGCCCATGCGGCTTGAGAGAATTCTCCCCCAGGTTGTTTCACAGCAATTTTATTTATAGCTGCAAGATCGCCGTCAAAGTAATTCTCTAGCGTTGCAATAATCGGGTGGCTCTTACTGCTCTTAGTTATTTTCTCTTCTAGTTCGCCAGGCGTAAGAGTAGATAAGAGATCTTGAAAACCTGAAAGGTTTAACGCGAGAACAGTTGTGCCACGAGTAAGTAAATAAAGCTTTCCAATTGGCGACGACATTGTCGCGGATAGCAGCTCAGGCATTTGCTTTAGCGGTCGCGGAGCATCTCTGCGACTAGGAAGGCGAGCTCAAGTGATTGTGAATGATTTAGGCGTGGATCGCAAGCTGTCTCATAACGAGATTCAAGATCCTTCTCTGAAATCTGATTTCCTCCGCCGAGACATTCGGTCACGTCATCACCGGTGAGTTCGATATGAATGCCACCAGGATGAGTGCCGAGCTTCTTATGAACTTCAAAGAAACCACGGACTTCATCGAGTACATCTTCAAATTGACGGGTCTTGTAACCATTTGATGTCTCAAATGTATTGCCATGCATCGGATCGCAGACCCATAAGACCTGTGCCCCGCTCTTTGTAACGCCCTCGACCAAGGCAGGGAGAATCTCACGGATTTTTCCTGCTCCCATGCGTGTAATAAATGTAAGTCGTCCAGGCTCGCGATTTGGATCAAGTCTGTCGATTAGAGCAAGTGCATCTTCGACGGTTGTCTTAGGACCAAGCTTTACACCGATTGGGTTGCGCACCTTTGAAGCAAAATCAATATGTGCGCCATCGAGCTGACGAGTACGCTCGCCGATCCAAAGAAAATGACCTGATACATCGTAAGGAAGCTCTGTACGTGAATCGATGCGAGTAAGTGCTTTCTCGTATTCGATAATCAGCGCTTCATGGCTAGCGTAGAAATCAACAGCCTTAAATTCATTTGGATCTACCCCAGCAGATTCCATAAAGGAAAGTGCTCGACCGATTTCATTTGCAACTTTTTCGTACTTTTCACCGAAAGTTGAATCTTTGATAAAGCCTTTATTCCACTCGTGCACGCGGCGCAGATCAGCAAATCCACCTTGAGTGAATGCGCGAACCAGATTAAGAGTTGCGGCAGAGGTGTTATAGACCTTTACCAATCGCTGTGGATCTGGAGTTCGCGCGCTCTCTGTGAAATCGAGACCATTGACTGCATCGCCACGGTAAGCAGGAAGTGTTACGCCATCACGAGTCTCTGTGTCATTTGAGCGAGGCTTTGCAAATTGACCAGCCATGCGCCCAACCTTGATTACGGGAAGGGACGACTGATATTGCAAAACTGCTGCCATTTGCAAAATAGTTTTGATTCGATTACGAATTGAGTCAGCAGTAGCTGATCCAAAAGTTTCTGCGCAATCTCCACCTTGCAACCAGAATGCTTTTCCTGCCGCTGCATCTGCAATTCGTAACTTGAGTTCATCACATTCACCTGCGAAGACAAGCGGTGGTAGCGCTTTGAGCTCTGCCACTGCCTTAGCTAACGGTTCGCCGGTTGGCCCTCCAGGCCAATTTGGTTGTTGCGCGGCAACAGCCTTCTCATCAAAGAGGGTTTCAAGTGTGCTCATGTAGTTAGCCTAAAGTCTCGAAGGGAATGGATGGAGGGTAATTAATTCTTCATATTTCAACGGCTTAACCGAAGAATGAATAAACCTCTTCGTAGCGAGAAAGCGGGACGGTCTTTAAGACATCAGTAGCTGATGCCAATGGGACGTGAGCAATTGTGGTTCCGTGAAGAGCCATCATTGTTCCCCAGTCACCTTGATGAGCTGCAGTGATTGCCTCTAGACCAAAACGTGAAGACAAGACGCGATCGAATGCTGTTGGTGTTCCACCGCGCTGAATGTGACCAAGAACGGTGCAACGTGTCTCATAGCCAGTCTTTGATTCGATTTCTTTCGCTAGCCAATCTCCGATTCCAGAGAGCTTCACGTGACCAAATGCATCGAGCTCTTGATCCTTAACAATCATGTCACCGTCTTGTGGAATAGCACCTTCTGCAATGACGATGATTGGCGCTGTACCTGTTGCAAAACGCGACTTCACGTACTCGCAAACTTTTTCGACTGAAAACTTAACTTCTGGGATCAGAATGCAAGCAGCATCTCCTGCGATTCCTGAATGAAGAGCAATCCAACCTGCGTGGCGTCCCATTACTTCAACGATCAGTGGGCGGTGATGTGACTCTGCAGTTGTGTGAAGGCGATCAATGGCTTCCATTGCAATATTTACTGATGTATCAAAGCCGAATGTGAAATCTGTATTGTTTAAGTCGTTATCGATTGTCTTTGGAACGCCAATGACCTTAACGCCAAGTGCGTGAAGCTTTGTTGCAACACCAAGAGTGTCTTCCCCGCCGATTGCAATGAGAGCATCTACTCCGTGAGCTTCGAGGTTAGCTTTGATTCGCTCTACGCCACCATCGATCTTAAATGGATTGGTACGTGATGAACCAAGAATTGTTCCGCCCTTAGCCAAAATTGGCTTTACTGTTGCAAGATCCAAAGGCATTGTCAGACCCTCAAGTGGGCCTTTCCAACCATCGCGGAAGCCTACGAATTCGTAGCCATAATCTTTGATTCCCTTTGTCACTACGCCACGGATAACACCGTTAAGACCTGGACAATCTCCGCCACCTGTAAGAACACCAAAACGCATCTGAATACTCCAAAGAAATGTGTGAATGGGCTAAAAATAAAAGCCCGTATGTCAGCGCTGACCTGGGTGAAGTCTAACGCCATGAGTGGCCGACTGAAAGTCACACGTGCCGAAGGAATTGCGTGATTTACTTTAATCATGAGCCTCGCCCCAGAAATTAAAGCATTCCTGGAAGCAGAAGCGGCCCTAGGAGCACCTGCCGTTTGGGATGCGCCGTTGGCAGTTATTAGAGCAAATACCCAACGACGGATGGCAACCTCTGGGCCAGTCGAACCGATTTTCGAGATAGTCAATCAATTAATACCTGGACCGACAGCAGATCTACCAATAAGAATTTATCGCCCGACAAATAATCCTTCAGCTCCCGCAATAGTTCATTTTCATGGTGGAGGTTTTGTACTTAATTACTTGGACATGTATGACGCCTCGATGGTGCGCCTTGCTAATCAATCGGGGTTCACGATTATTGGTGTTGCCTACCAAAAGGCTCCAGAACATCCATTTCCGATTCCATTCGATGATTGCTATGCGACCCTGCTTTGGGTTATTGAGAATGCGAAGTTATTGAAAATTGATTCCAGTCAGATTGGAGTTATGGGCGATAGTGCCGGAGCAAATTTAGCAAGTGCTGTTGCGATTAAAGCTCGAGACAGCAAAACCGCTCTCGCGTTTCAAGTTCTAATCTATCCATGTAATGGTCGTGTTTTTACTACAGAGTCTTATCAAAACAATGCGTCTGGATATGGATTAACAACAAGAGCGATGCAATGGTTTTGGGAGCAATATCTACAGGGAAGCGAACACGATTTAAATCCATATGCCGTTCCCATGATATGCAAGGACTTTACCAATCTGGCTCAGGCAATTGTGATTACTGCTGAATATGATCCGCTGCTCAGTGATGGCGAGCAATACGCGGCGCTATTGAGCCGCGATAATGTCTCAGTTTTATATAAGCAATACGACGGAATGATTCATGGATTCTTTACCAACATGGCCGTGACCCCTACTGCAAAAATAGCAATTGATTTTGTGGCAGCTGAATTAAAAAAACTCTTAGATTAAGGGGTGACGCGCGTACCTTTACCCACAACAACAATTCCTGAGTCCGTAACAGTGAAGCGCTGACGGTCTCTCTCGAGATCTACACCAATCTGAGCGCCAGCCTCAACAATTACACCCTTATCGATGATTGCTCTACGAATTACTGAACGATCCCCGATTTTGACACCAGGCATTAACACAGAACTATCAATAAATGCACCTGTACCAACATGCACGTCGTAAGAAGCAACGGTGCGATTGACATGTCCGCCGGCAATAATCGAACCAGCGCCAACAATAGAATCTTGTGCGATGCCGTTTTCAGAGAATTTTGCAGGTGGAAGTGATGGTGGATTAGTTAGTAAAGGCCATTCGCGGTTGTACAGATTAAAGATTGGATGGATAGAAACTAAGTCCATATGCGCGTCATAGTAGGCGTCAATCGAACCCACATCTCGCCAATAGCCCTTATCCCGCTCGGTGGCTCCTGGAACAATATTGTGTTCGAAGTCGTACACCTTTGCGTGACCGCCTGAAGTCAGCATCGGAATAATGTTTCCACCAATGTCATGTCGAGATTCGAGATCTTCGGAATCTAAAATCAAAACTTCTTCCATTACGTCGCGCTTGAAAATGTAATTACCCATTGATACCAAACATAAGTCAGGGTGACCAGGCATCGCCGGTGGATTTGCAGGCTTCTCATGGAATCCCTTGATGGTGATTCCATCTTCAGCAAGCTCAATTACTCCGAAATCATGTGCCTCAGAACGTGGCATACGAATTGCAGCGATTGTTACACCTGCATCAGTACTGAGATGTTGTTCAAACATTTGGCTTGGATCCATGCGATAAACGTGATCGGCACCGAAGACCAAAACGTGCTTTGGGTTCTCGTCCTGAATTAAATTAAAGTTTTGCAAAATCGCATCTGCCGAGCCGGTGTACCAACGTGGGCCAAGGCGCTGCTGAGCAGGAACCGGGGTAATGTAATTTTCAAGAAGTGTCGACATGCGCCAAGTTGTTGTGATGTGGCGGTCGAGAGAGTGAGATTTGTACTGAGTAAGAACGGCGATCTTGCGCATATTTGCATTTACGAGATTCGAAAGAACAAAATC
>WLNN01000149.1 GCA_009699765.1 Actinomycetota bacterium | reverse complement strand
AGCTGTTGCTGCGATTAGTAAATCTGGAATCGATGGGGCACGATGTTGGCCATTCTTTGCTAGCTGACGAAGAGTCTGCCAGGCAAGTTCTTCGATTGCAGGTGTAAGCGTTTGTACAGGCATCATTGAAAGCGGCGGAGTGGAAAATGTATCTTCTAGATCTTTCGCCGAACGTGCTGAGTATCCAACTTCAAGTCGCGTGATGGACGATATCTGAACAAAGCCGGATTCAATTCTTTCGCGCCACAGCGCAGAGTGCGGAGATTCTGGCAATCTGTAGAGCGCAGAGGCATCAATGATCCAACTCTTTAACTCCATGCACCACGCATAATCTCTGGATCGCCTAAATCTGGAAGACGCTTCACCATTTCAAGCAAGTGTTCTTCTGTCAGTGAGCCTGGTGTAGCGGTTACCTCACGGGAGATGGTTCGTCGGACGAGCTCGACTCGTGAAATCCCAAGTGTTTTCGCCTTCACATCTAGCGCATGAATAATCTCTGGAGCAAGATCTCTAATAAGTAGATCAGCCATCGGTAGCCTCCTTAAGTGATATCAGATGATATCACTAATTATCAAGAGGCTAGTTGGACCCCGATCCAAGCGGCGAGCAGGCCGAAGGCTAATGAGGCGCCGAGGTTAAGCGCCACTAACTTATATTTTTTGAGCTCATAACCGAGATAAAGGTCGAGCATGAAAGTAGACCAGGTTGTAAATGATCCAGCGAAGCCGATAGCTACAAAATCGTGCCAACGTTCTGAACTTGCGAAGGTAAGTCCAATTAGAAATGAACCAAAAATATTTACAAGGAATGTTCCCAGTGGTCGATCAGTGAATTTCTTGAAGTATTGATCAACGAGAAATCTGGCCGGCGCTCCGATTGCTGAGCCAAGAGCAACTAATAGGTACCTCACGTGCGCACCGGAATGAATTTGCGTGAGAGTGGGAGGGCAACTGCTACCGCGACAATGCAGAGAAAAACGTTAAGGAACAAATAAAGCGGACCGCCTTGATCGCGCTCGATTACTTCATATGTAATTGCAGAAAATGTTCCAAGGCCACCGCAGAATCCTGGCAACAAGAACCAGCGCAATTCAGTGATTCCACGACGTTCCATAAGAACAAGAAAGTGCGCAGCCAATATAGATGCTGCAATATTTGCCGCTAAGTTTCCTTGTGCCGTACTAGGAAAAATAGCTCCAAGCAGAAAGCGAGAGAGGGAGCCTAGAACTCCCCCTGCGCTAACAAGTAATACCGCTTTCAGAACTTTGCTTTCTTCTTGCTTGCTTTAAATACAGTCGTAATCACGCTGATAATAAGTGAAGCAAAAAAGGCAGACCAGAAACCAGTTGCATCAAGCTTCTCTGACCAACGCGCCGTCAGTGACAACATCGCTGCATTAACAATGAAAATAAAGAGGCCGAAGGTAACGATTGACACTGGAAAGGTCAGAACCTTTATCAAAGAACCAAAGATTGAATTAATAAGTCCAAAGAGCAACGCAACCCATAAATATGTTGTGAAGTGTCCATGAACCGTTATTCCGGGCACTACCAAAGTCGCTACCCACATTGAAAATGCTAGAACAGCCCAGCGGATAATTAAATTCATGGCTAGTCGCGCTTTTCGCGGCGAAGCAATGCGCTGAACATACGAGCTGGATCATACTTAATATCAACAACGCGCTCCTTCATAGGAATAATTGCGTTATCAGTGATCTTGATATGTTCAGGACAAACTTCAGTACAGCACTTTGTAATGTTGCACATTCCAAGGCCATGCTCTTCTTGTGCCGTGCGCTTACGGTTCTTAATCAGGTCCAATGGGTGCATATCAAGCTCTGCGATACGGATAAAGAATCGTGGGCCAGCAAATGACTTCTTATTCTCTTCGTGATCACGAATTACGTGACATGTGTTCTGACATAAGAAACATTCGATGCACTTGCGGAATTCTTGCGAACGCTCGACATCTACCTGCTCCATACGGGCTTCACCTGGGGCGAGGTCCTTCGGATGTTCGTACGCTGGAATTTCCATCGCTTTTTTGTAATTAAAAGAGACATCTGTAACAAGATCTTTAATGATTGGGAAAGCACGAAGAGGTGTGACAGTGATCGTCTCGTCCTCATCAAATGAAGCAACCTGAGTCATACAAGCAAGACGTGGCTTTCCGTTGATCTCCATAGAACAAGAACCACACTTGCCGGCCTTACAGTTCCAACGAACAGCGAGATCGCCCATTTGTGTTGCTTGAACACGATGAATTACATCGAGGACAACTTCTCCCTCATTGACATCAACGACGACATCTTTAAGCCCGCCATCAGTTGCGTCGCCACGCCAGATACGAAGATTGAGTTTGCGTGTCATTAGTTTGAACCGCCTTTCGCAATTTCCTCCGGTGTCATGTATTTCTCCAACTCATGAATATCAAAGAGATCGAAGAGCTCTTTAGGAATCGGCGGCAAGGCGCGAGGGCTAACAACTACTTCGCTGCCGTCAAAACTAGAGATGTTATTGACTTGACGCCAAGTGGTATTCATTCCAGGGAAGTCATCACGTGTATGACCACCGCGAGATTCTTCGCGCAAAATTGCTGACTTAGCTGTTGATTCTGCAACCAACAACATATTGTCGAGATCGAAAGCTAAGTGGAAGCCAGGATTAAACTTGCGATCCCCTGCAACCGTAACTTTCTGGCTTCGGAGACGGATATCTGCAATCTTTGCAATTGCTTCCTTGATTTCAGATCCAGTACGGATGATTCCAACAAGATTATGTGTTACTTCCTGCAATTCAGCATGTAATGAATACGCATTCTCGCCACCAGTATTCTTAAACGGAGCTTCGATGCGATCTGCAGCAGCTTTAATATTTGCATCTGATACAGGGTTTGCGCCGTTTGCCTTTGCATAATCTGCAGCAGCCGCGCCTGCGCGACGACCAAATACAAGTAAGTCTGAAAGTGAGTTACCGCCGAGACGATTTGATCCATGCATGCCGCCTGCTACTTCACCAGCTGCGAAGAGTCCTGGAACTCCAACAGCTGCAGCGGTATCTGGCTCTACATCGACTCCGCCCATCACGTAGTGACATGTTGGGCCAACTTCCATCGCTTCCTTAGT